>JAKANU010000379.1 GCA_021812315.1 Pseudomonadota bacterium | reverse complement strand
CGGTGGTGGCCCTGCGCGCGCTCGGACAAACACCACAGAGCTTTTTCCGCCGCACGTTCTATACCTACTCCTTGCATAAGGTGGTGGAGGCAGTCGGCAGCGGTCTCGCCGATTCAGGAACCGTCGACGGATACATCTGGGAAGTGCTCATGAAGCGTCAGTCGCAGGCTGCGCTCAAGACGCGCATCGTCGCCAAATCCCGGCACTATGGGTTTCCGCCCGTCGTCACGCGCAAAAATCTCGACACGGGGCTTCACACCCGCCTGCAATCTGCCTTGCTCTCGGCCAAGAGTGATGTGCAGGGCCGGGGCTTGTTGCGCAGTCTCGATCTCCAGGACTTTCTGTTGCCGCAGGAGAGTTGGTTCGACGGCATTGCTGAACTTGCCAGGGTTCTCGACGGTACGCATTCTCCCATTCCGTTGTCCGCCATCTACGCATCCGCATGAGCGCCGCGCCTCCCGGAGACAGCGAACGCACCGCGACGACGCCAAAAGCGGTCCGCCTGCGGGTATTGCCTGAGCTGCCGGGAGGGCTGCTGTTGCGCCTGCCGCTGATCGCGGCCACTCTAGTGGCGCTGGCTGCACTGTTGATGGCAGCAGGCTTGGGCTTGCTCACGCGGCAATACCTCATCGAAGATGTCGATGCGGGCGCCTACCAGGCGGTCACCGCCTGGGACAAGAGCCTGCCGATTCTCATCCAGCAGGACAATGTCTGGGGCGCCTATGAGGCGCTCACCTCGGTGACGGGGGATCAAGTCGCCTCACCGCCGCAGGGTGCATCGCTGGCGGTGATTGTTGGCCCCTCAGACCAGGTGTTCGCAAGTTCCGACCCCAAACTGTTCCCCACCGCGCAGGTGCCGGTCTGGACTCCATTGTGGGCGCCAGGCTCTCTGCGGGTGAATTCACCTTTGAGCGTGGCCAGTGCGCATCCGGGATTGTCGCCCCCCATCCAGAGCGGCAATTGGCGCATCTATATCAGTGCGCTTCGCGCCGATTCGGGTGCGAGCGTCGGCACACTGGTTTATGCGGTGAGCGATGCGCTGTATCGCCAGCGCTTGACGTCGATGACCTGGTGGGTCGCCAACGTCACCCTGCTGGCGATGGCCGTATTCGCCCCCATCGTTTGGGTATTGACCCGTCGCATGCTGGCTCCGCTGGCGCGCCTGCAGGATGCGATGGCCCGCAGCGACGACGCCACGCGGCGCATCAGCGCCGAGCTTGCCGCGCGCAACGACGAGGTTGGCAGGCTGGCCGCAGCGTTCGGTCGGCTGCTGGAGCAGGCCGAGCGCGCCCGCCGCGCCGAAAAACTCGCCGCGGCGGGCGCGCTGGCCGCCGCGACGGCGCACGAAATCAACAACCCGCTCGGCGGGATGCTCAATGCGCTGCGAACGGCAAAGCGCTTTGGTCAGTTTGACGCCACCACCGGCCAGGCGATCGATCTGCTCGACCGCGGCTTGGAGCAACTGCGAAGCATTGCGCAGACGCTACTTGCACAGACCCGGCCGGATGAGCGCGATCTACTCCCTAAGGACTTTACCGATCTGATTGAAATCATTCAGCCCTGCCAGCACGAGCGCGATGTGCAGGTGCAATACCGCATCGATCTGCCCAACGCGCCAATCGCCGTGGCCGCCGGGCCGATGCGTCAGGCTACGCTCAACATCCTGCTCAACGCCTGCCATGCAGCACTGCCGGGATCGACCATCGAACTCGACGTCGATCTGCACGGTGGCGCTCTGTGTGTGCGGGTACACAACCGGGGAGCCGCGCCTCCTGCGGCGCTGCTCGCAGCTGTGGCGCCGACCAGCATCCCGGAGGAATCGGGCTTCGGTCTATGGGAGAGCCGCCGGCTGCTCAGCGACGTCGGAGGCACGCTCAGACTCGCCCATGCCAGTGGCATCACCACTGCGACCATCGACATCCCCTTGAGGCGCCGATAAGCCGAACTGACTTCGGTCTTGCCCAAAGCGTCCAGGATCGCCGCATCGCCCCGAAGAAGAAACCGCGGCGCCGGGGGCAAGGTCTGTCTTTGCTGGCTGAACCGATTGCGCAAGCTGCTGGTGCGCTGCGAGAAATACTGCTCCATCACCACGAATGGACGTATCGGCATACGATTGGCTTACACAGATCAGGGACAGACCTGGCAAAAAACCCGAGGAGATGACATCTTGACCACCCCGACTGTCTTGGTCGTCGAGGACGATCCCATCATGGGCGAGTCGCTGCAGTTGCGCCTGCGCCTGGAAAACTACAACGTGGATTTGGTGAGCGATCTTTGCGCCGCGCGCAAGGCGCTGCAGACCCGTCTGTATCCGCTGGTGCTCAGCGATATCCGTCTGCCCGACGGCGACGGCGGTAGCCTGCTCGCCACCATGCTGGAGCGCTACGGCGGCTGCTGCCCACCGTTGGTGTTCATGACCGGCTACGGCTCGGTTGAACAGGCCGTTCGCCTCGTGCGCCAAGGAGCCTGGGACTACATTCAGAAGCCCTTCGATCTGGACGCACTGATCCAGCGCATCGGAGAATGGATGCCCCCGGGCACGCATGACGACGACGCATGGTTCGGCATATCGCCAGCGTCGCAGGCGCTGGAGCAGCTGATCGACCGCATTGCATCTCTGGATTTGCCGGTGCTGATTCAGGGTGAATCAGGTACCGGCAAAGAACTGGTGGCGCAGCACATTCGCGCCAGGATGGCGGCGCAGCCGGGAGCCCGACACGATCTTCCGATAGTGGCCATCAACTGCGCGGCGATTCACGAAGGACTGCTCGAATCCGAACTATTCGGCCATGAGGCGGGCGCGTTCACCGGCGCCAATAAACGCCATCATGGCGTCTTTGAGCGGGCCAATGGCGGC
>JAKANU010000378.1 GCA_021812315.1 Pseudomonadota bacterium | reverse complement strand
TGCATTCGGTATCACGGCTAGCTTGAGATCCCTGCGGCACGGCACGCACTCGATAAGTGGACTGGCCGGGCGTGGCGGCAAAGCTGAATTTGTAATCAGTACTGAGATCTGAAGCGCATGAAAGCGTGGGTAGCGTGTTCGCTGTTCCTGCTGAATCTTGGTCATATCGCAAGTTGGTCGAGTAATACCGTTCCATATAGTTGGCATACTCACTGAGACAGGCTTCAGCGGCAACTCGTTTGGTTTTGGTGATATGGCTGATGTAGGAGGGGTAGCCGACAGCCGCGATGATGGCCACGATGGCCACGACGATCATCAGTTCGATCAGCGTAAAACCCCGTAGAGCCAGCTGGCGCGCACGGCCGGGGGCAAAAATTGCTCGGTTGAAATGCCGCATGAATAAGCCTCCGCTCAGGGGTTGATGAGTTCTGCCCAGGAAACCCGCCCGGGGTTGGAAACCTGCGGATTGACCTGGGTATTGAAAATGGTGCCGTTTTGATTGGCCAGTAGCGTCGTGCTGATGAAATTGCTCAAGCCGGTGAGCCCCGTGAGCCCGATGCCAGCGATCGGAATGAGGGTTTTGTCGCTCATGGTGACTTTGTCTGAGTCGTTGAAACGGCGATCTCCGTTGCGGTCGAAAAAGATGTCGGTCGGATTCGTGCCTGTGAACGGATTGACGGCCATGATCCAGCCGCGGCCTGATGGGGCGCACACATCGGCGTTGTCTGGAATGAGCGTGCTGCCAACGAGCAGGTTCTGATACGCCTGGTTCGCAACGATCATGCGCTCACCTTGGGCGGTATTGGAGGGAGGCAAGAGGTTCATATACCAGCCTTTTTTGGTGGCCATGTCACCAGCAGTTCCCACGCTGACAGTGCGTGCGGGCAAAGTTGCGGCGACTGGCGGAGTGGCGGTCGGATCGGCCGCTGTGCCAGCGATTTCTGCGGTGATGCTGCGCTTGATCAGATCGTTTTTGACAATCGGAAAACTGGCCTGCGACACATTCAGCCCATACCAGCTCTGCACATCCTTATTCGTGAGGTCGTCCTGGCCCAAATAGCGCCCGGTGCCAAAAAACAGCCAGAGATTTCCGGTGTCTGGATCTTTGGCGGCAAACATGGGCGCGGTAATGGGTTGGGCCTTGTTGCTGGCGTCTTTTGCGGTGAACAGCAGGGTGCCGCCACTGGTTGCGCTGGCAAGATCGAATGACCAGACATTACCTTGCAGATCGCCGGCATAAGCCTTTGTACTGATGCCATTGGCAAGGCTGTCGATCCAGACCGCAGGCGTGGAGAGCCCGTTGTCTGTTGCGGTGTTTGTTGCATGACGGGAGACGGTGCCGTCGTTCAGGCTGATCTGCAACAGTTCGGCAGTGCCGCTGTCACTGTTCATGCCGTTGCCCACCAGAACCGAGCCGATCGGGATGCCGCCTTCTTGGAGGCCCTGCATGGCCTCTTCGTAGGCGGCGGTCAGGAATTTCTCGTCGAGCTCGTCCTGGTTCGGCATCCTCAGCTCCGGTACGTCACGGCGTTCACCGCCTCGATGACTTCATCGACATTGGGCAGCGCCAGCTTTTCGAGGTTGGCGGCATAGGGCATCGGTACGTCCTTGCCGGTAACGCGCATGACCGGCGCGTCGAGGTAGTCGAACGCCTGCTCCATGACGCGGGCGGCGAGCTCGGAGCCAATCGAGCCCTGCGGCCAGCCCTCTTCCACCGTCACCAGGCGGCCGGTCTTCCTGACCGAGTTGACGACAGTATCGGAATCCATGGGCCGCAGCGTGCGCAGGTCGATGAGCTCGACATCGACGCCCTGCGCGACCAGCTTCTCGGTCGCCTGCGAGGCGTAGCGCATGCCCATCGAATAGGCGGCGATCGTGACGTCCTTGCCCGGCCGCACGATGCGCGCCTTGCCGATCGGCAGCACGTAGTCATCGACCTTGGGGACGAGCCCGGTCGAGCCGTAGAGGATTTCGTTCTCGAGGAAGATGACGGGGTTGTTCGAGCGGATGGCAGCCTTGAGCAGGCCCTTGGCGTCGGCCGCGCTGAACGGGGCGACGACATAAAGCCCGGGCACGTGGCTGTACCAGGCCGAGTAATCCTGGCTGTGCTGCGCGCCGACGCGGGCCGCGGCACCATTCGGGCCGCGGAAGACGATCGGGGCATGCACCTGCCCGCCCGACATGTAGAGCTGTTTGGCGGCCGAGTTGATGACCTGGTCGATCGCCTGCATGGCGAAATTGAAGGTCATGAACTCGATGATCGGCCGGAGGCCCGCAAACGCTGCGCCAACGCCGAGGCCGGCAAAGGCGTGTTCGGTAATCGGGGTATCGACGACGCGCTGCGCGCCGAACTCCTGAAGCAGGCCCTGCGTCACCTTGTAGGCGCCCTGGTATTCGGCGACCTCCTCGCCCATTACGAACACGTTGGGGTCGCGGCGCATCTCCTCGGCCATTGCCTCGTTGAGCGCCTGCCGGACGGTCATCTCGACCATCTCGACGCCGGCCGGCAGGTCGGGATCGTTGGCAACCTCGAGCTTGGGCGCAGCGACCGCCGGCTGGGCTGCCTGGGGGGACGGCGCCTGAACCGGCGCTTCCGCGGTCACCATCGACGGCCCGGCGGCAGGGGCCGACGGCGGCGCCTTGGGCGATTGCGCCGGCGCCTCGCCCGGCGTCTCCCCCTCCCCGAGCACCAGCGCGATCGGGGTATTGACCTTCACGCCTTCGGTGCCCTCGGGGACCAGCAGCTTGGTCACCTTGCCGCTGTCGACGCTCTCGACCTCCATCGTCGCCTTGTCGGTTTCGATTTCGGCCAGGACGTCGCCCGGATTGACTGTGTCGCCCTCCTTGACCAGCCATTT
>JAKANU010000377.1 GCA_021812315.1 Pseudomonadota bacterium | reverse complement strand
GCGCTGCAACGCAGCAGGCCTTGCTGATTGATCGTTCCGGCGAATACCTTATCGCCTGGACGCTTGCCCGCCGGCAAGCTCTCGCCGGTAAGCATACTTTCGTCAACCCCGGATTCACCTGAGGCCACCGTGCCATCGACGGGGATGCTTTCACCGGCGCGCACCAGGAATATATCGCCGACACGTATCGCGGCCACCGGGACCTCGACCGGCACGCCGTCGCGCTCCACGCGGGCCGTCTTGGGCTGCAGGCGAATCAGCGCCTCGATGGCCGCCGAAGTGCCAAGTTTGGCGCGTGACTCAAGCAGTTTGCCCATCAACACCAAAGTGATGATGACCGCACTTGCCTCAAAGTAGACATGCTGCTGATGCAGACCCAACACCGTGACCACGGCAGACAGGCCGTAGGCCATGCTGGTACCGAGTGCTACCAGGACATCCATATTCGCGCCGCCGCCGCGCAACGCCTTGTAAGCACCTACGTAAAACCGCCGGCCTATCAAGAATTGCACCGGCGTGGCCAGCAACAACTGCAGCCAGCGCGGCAGAAGTTCGTCATGCGAGGCGCCAAACATGGAGAACATCCCGAACACCAGCGGCAGACTCAGTGCAACTGAAATCCAGAACAGCAACAATTCGCCGCGCCATAGCGCTGCCCGGCGGGCTTTTTCCTCTTCGGCACTTGCCTCGACACGTTCGCTCGCATCGTACCCAGCCGACTGGATGGCGGCGATGAGTTGCTCAACCTTCACCAACCCGGGTTGATAGCGCACCCGCGCAGTCTCACTGGCGAAGTTCACCGTGGCCTCGACACCGTCGAGCTTGTTGAGCACCTTCTCGACTCGCACAGCGCAGGCCGCACAGGTCATGCCGTAAAGCGTGAGTTCCGCAACCTGAGCGGGCACCGAGTAGCCGACCTTGCGAATCGTCTCAATGATGCCGGTTGCGGTGGTTGTGCCAGGTTCGACGGTAAGCACCGCTGATTCGGACGCGAAGTTGACGTTCGCCGTGACACCTGGCAGCTTGTTCAGGCTCTTCTCGATTCTCGCCGCACAAGCGGCGCACGTCATCCCCGCGAGTGGGAGTTCGAGGCGCAAGATCGATGAGGACATGAGAACTGGCTCCAGTTGAGCATTGAATACGTTCTGACTATATACCTATATGGGGTATTGCGCAAATACCCTCACTAGGTATACGTCTGCCCCCCGTCAGGCCGTCATTCGCGGAGTCGAAGCAAGCCGCACAATCGTCCCTGGCATGCCAGGTTTCCGTGGATTGATTGCACCTATGTAATGTTCTCGTCATGGCCGTGACATCGACACCGACGTAAGCTTACTCACGAACCTGAATCGCGGTCCGCGAGCGGATCGCACGGCTCGCAAGACGAAGTTCAACTTCCATCGACGAAGGAAAGAAATGAAAACCCAACGGATGCCATCACGATCGCGCCATCTTCTGCTCGGCATCGTGGTGCTCGGTGCCGCCGCCATGTATTCCTACCACGCCCAGGCGGCAACTGGACAACCCGCGATTCCGCCCGGCGTTGCCCTCAAATCATGGCAGGACAATGGTGCTGACGGACACTATTTGCTGCAGGTGATTGAAGGGCAGACTCCGAAGACCGGCAAGACGATCGTCGGGACCGTGACCAGTGATACCGACTGCCAGGCCGACGCTGAGGGATTGAGCCATTGCCATAACGCCATCAAACTGGCCGACGGCGGCTCGATCACGGTGGTCGACACCCACGAAATGCACCGCAATCGATGCATGCAGCCAGGTGAACAAATCTCCTTGAAAGTTGTCGGCAAGGCCTGGGTTATCGGAACGGTGTTCAAGAAATGAAGCGCGCCCTTGTGCTCACAGAGCGACATCTGGCCGGCGCGGCGCTCGCGCGGCTGGGCCGATGCTTCCGCAGCCTGCATTGGCTATTGGTTTTCACAGCGCTGCTGCATGGCGCCGTCGCCAATGCCATCGAATTGGCTTTGCAAGTCAGCGAAAGCGATGGCGTGAGCGTCGCGGTCAAGCCACTCGATGTATCGAAAGATGCTGCCGCCTGGACATTTCAGGTTTCATTCAGCGCAAAGGGTAAGAGCCTGAGCGACGATTTGCCGCACGGCACCTTTATTGTGGACCGCGCAGGAAAGAAAAGGTTGGCCGCCTTGAGCTGGAACGGCGATGCGCCCGGCGCTCACTTGCGCAAGGGTGTCCTGAGCTTCACACCAGTCAAACCGTTTCCCAAGGCGATTGAACTGCGCATTGAGCGCCCGGGCGAAAGGGCGCCACGCCTGTTCCGATGGGACCTGGACTGCCCCTGCAACGATCCGAAAATGCACGCTACCTGATGTCCACGCGCGGCAGGGTCAGCAGGGCCTCAATTCCCCCTTCTGGGCGATTTCGCAACGTCAACTCGCCGCCGTGAGCGCGTGCAATATTGCGCGCAATACCCAGACCCAATCCCGTGCCCCCGGTCTCCCGATTGCGCGAGGACTCCCCCCTGAAGAAGGGTTCGAACGCCTTTTCGAGTTGAGCCTGCGGAATGCCGGGGCCATCATCGCATACGCGAATGCTGATCTGCTCGGCACCGTCCTCCAGAATGACTCTGGCGCGAATGCCATAACGAATGGCGTTGTCCAGTAGATTGGTCAGACAACGCCGCAGCGCCTGCGGTCTGCCGCGCCAGGGTTGCACAATTCTCCCGTCAATGTCGACCTCCCCGCCGGTGTCCTGGTAATCCGTCTGCAGACTCTCCAGCAGCGCCATGAGATCGACACGTTGAACAGCTTCGGCGGTACTTGCGTCGCGCATGAAGTCAAGGCTTTGAGTAACCATCGACTCCATGTCGTTGAGATCCTTGACA
>JAKANU010000376.1 GCA_021812315.1 Pseudomonadota bacterium | reverse complement strand
CTCTCCCAACTCGCGGGCACGGCCACCAAGGTGGTCTATTGCACCGTGCAACCGGTCCAACCGCCGGTACCGGCGGCCAACCTCTGCTATCTCGATCCCGGTTGGCCCCTGGCTGATGGGTGCGTGACCGTGCCGGGCTACGATATCCCCATCCTGCCGGCCAGCGGCGTCGTCCAGGCCGCCCTTTACTGGACGCTGGTGGCCGAGCGCGCTCGGAGTGCGCCCTGAACCGGCCAGCGGCCCACGAGGGCGGGATCACCGGCCTCCGCGGTGGCACCGGTAGCCCGCCTTGACGGACTCGCCACCTCCCTGAACTTTTTTTGCGACGGAAGTGGTTGATTTGCAGGGGAGGGGGTGGGCGGGCGAGGGCTAAAACGCCTGTAGTGAAGACCCACCCCCTGGTCAAGGCTCCACCGAGATGCATAATCGTGAACCGTCATGTTTTTGCGCTTCACGACCCGAAAGAAAAACGGCAAGGAACACCGCTACTATAGCTTGGTGGAGAACCGGCGCGTGAGCGGGGGGCGGGTGATGCAGCGCCCGGTCCTCTACCTGGGCGAGATCAACGACCGCCAGCAGGCGGGGTGGCAGAAGACCATTGAGGTCTTCGAGGAGGGCCAGGCGCGCCCGCGGACCGTCGCCCTCTTCCCGGCCGAGCGGGTCGGGCCGCTGGCCGACGCCGATATCGTGCGGATTTGCCTCAGTCAATTGACCCTGCACCGCCCGCGCCAGTGGGGGGCGTGCTGGCTGGCCCGTCAGTTATGGGAGCAACTGCAATTGGACCGGTTCTGGGCGGAGCGGTTGCCGCCCGGTCGCCAGGGCACGCGTTGGGATTGGGTGCTGCAGATCCTGGTGTTCTATCGGCTGATCGAACCGGGCAGCGAGTGGCGCCTGTATCGGCACTGGTTTGAGCACAGCGCCCTGGCCGACCTGCTGGGCGTGGAGGTGGCGTTGGCCGACCTCCACAAACTTTACGAATGTCATGACCGGTTGCTAGCGCACAAGCGGGAGCTCTTCGATCATCTGACGGGGCGCTGGAAAGACCTTTTTAACGCCCGGTTCGAGGTGCTGCTTTACGATCTGACCAGCACCTATTTTGAGAGCGCCCCGCCTTTCCCTGCCGGCGACAAGCGCCGCTACGGCTACAGCCGGGACAAACGTTCGGATTGCGTGCAGGTCGTCCTCGCGCTGATCGTCACGCCCGAAGGCTGGCCGTTGGCGTACGAGGTGCTGGCCGGCAACACCAGTGACAAGACCACGTTGCGGGGGTTCCTCCAAACGATCGAACAGCAGTACGGCAAGGCCCAACGGATCTGGGTCATGGACCGGGGCATTCCGACCGAGGAGGTGTTGGCGGAGATGCGCGCGGCCGATCCGCCGATCCAGTATCTGGTGGGCACTCCGCGGGGCCGGCTCAGCCAATACGAACAGGAGTTTCTGGACCAGCCCTGGCAAACGGTGCGGGCGGGGGTGACGGTCAAACTGCTGGCTCACGACGGGGAGTTGTATGTGTTGGCGCAGAGCCAGGACCGGGTGAACAAGGAACGCGCCATGCGCCGACGCCAGCTCAAAGGACTCTGCCAACGGCTCAAGCGGTTGCAGGGGATGAGCCTGACGCGGGACGAGCTGCTCAAGAGGTTGGGAGCAGCGTTGCACGATTATCCGACGGCGGCGCGGCTGGTGGAAAGCGCCGTGGCGCCCGGGGCGGCCCAACTCTCCTTCCACCTGCGCCGGGACAAGTTGCGCCAAGCGCGTCAACGGGAAGGCCGCTATCTGCTGCGCAGCAACATTCTCGCGGGCCGCTCCCCGGAAGAACTCTGGCGGTTCTACCTCCAACTCACTCAGGTGGAGGCGGCCTTCAAGGACCTCAAAGACGACTTGAATCTGCGGCCCATCCACCACCAACTCGAACACCGCATCGAGGCCCACATCTTTGTCTGCTTCCTGGCTTACTGCCTGCACGTGACCTTACGGCGGCGACTGCGGGACCTGGCTCCCGGCCTGACCCCGCGGGCCGTGCTGGAGAAATTCGCCACCATGCAAATGCTCGACGTGCATCTGCCCACCACCGATGACCGGACCGTGGTGTTGAGCCGCTACACTCAGCCCGAGAGGGATGTGCAACTGCTACTGGAGCGGCTCAAACTGGAGTTGCCGCCGCAGCCACCCCCCAAAATCATGAATCCCAGCCCACCAGCCCAACCCGCCGCTGTAGTGAAGACCTAGAAACTACTAGCGTTGATTTCCAAGCACTTGCGCGGTCGCACCCCCTCCAGTCCGCTAAGTCGGGCTAGCTCCGCGCCGCGGAGAAGCCACCGACTGCCGGCGAGCTGAGGACACCTCATGCCCAGGGCCGGCGCCCAGTTCGCGGGCCGACGTGGAAGTCGTCCCTACCGGCGTGGCCCATTCGGCCTCCCTTTCCCACACGGACTCGCGGCCGTAGTCCGCAGCCGGAAGGTGCGAAATTGCCAGGGCCGAAACCCTAACGGGTTCGACACGGTTTCGTTTCCCTGTTCCAATAGGTCGGTGGCGTCGAGGCGGAGGGCGCCGTTGGCGGCGGTGATCGTCGTCTCTCCTGGACGTCCCTGGTCTTCGAATAGGCGGGCGTAAACCTCGCCGCGGGCGGGATAAAGCGCCGAGAGCAGGATGTGATCCGACCCCAGCCGCCAGGGCTGGACCAGGTCGCCCAGGGACCCGTTGCCCGGCGGGCCTTGGGTTTGGGCCGGGGGGAAGTTGTAGGCCAGGGCTTGCCGGTCCAGGTCCGCCGCCGTCCAGGCTCCATGAAACGGATAAAGGGCGAATTCGTAGGTGAAATCACCGTCGAGCATGCGGGTGCCCCAGACGTAATACATGGCAAACGCCAGG
>JAKANU010000375.1 GCA_021812315.1 Pseudomonadota bacterium | reverse complement strand
GGGCGTCGGCGATTCTTATGCGGGCTGCCGTGCGCTGGTGTCGATGAAGCACGTCGGCCTGAATGTGGCTGCTGACCCGTTCATGAATGCGGCGGTCTCGGGTGCGCACGGCGGTCTGGTGCTGGCGGTGGCCGATGACCCCTCCATGCACAGCTCGCAAAACGAGCAGGACTCGCGCTACTTCGCCGACTTTGCCATGGTCCCGTGCCTGGAGCCGGGCGACCAGCAGCAGTGTTACGACTTCACGCGCGAGGCCTTCGAGTTGTCGGAGAAGTTGCAGGTACCGGTGATGCTGCGACTGGTCACACGCCTGGCACACAGTCGCGCGGCGGTGACGCTGGCGCCACCGCGTGAGCAGAATCAGCCCAATTATGTTGACGACGCAAGTCGTTATACCTTGTTGCCGGTGAATGCGCGGCGTGCCTACGCCAAGCTCGTCGACAAGCAAGCCGCCTTGCAGGCTTACTCCGAGGAACACCCGGCCAACGCACTGAGCCTGCGTGGCAAGGGCCTGCCGGCCATCCTGGTCAGTGGTCTGGCGTGGAACTATCTGCGCGAAGCCCTGGGTGAGGCCCTGCAGGGCTACAACCTGCTGCGTGTCGGTGTCTACCCGTTGCCAGTCAAGAAAATTCGCGCCCTGCTCGACGAATCAAGCGAGCTCTGGATTCTGGAGGAAGGCTACCCCTTCATCGAACGCTATGTGACGGCGTTGGGCCTGATGCGCGATATTCCGGTGCGCGGGCGGCTCAGCGGCGAGGTGCCACGCGTCGGAGAACTCAATCCCGATGTGATCAAGCGCTGCTTCGGGCTGCCGGTGGGTGTCTCGCTGCAGGTGCCGGGTTTGTCCGAGGTCATGGTCGCGCGTCCGCCACGCCTTTGCGACAAGTGTCCACATACCGACGCCTATGTCGCGATCAATGAGGTGCTGGCGCAATACGCGCCTGGGGCCCGGGTGATGGGCGATATCGGCTGCTACGCGCTGGGGTACCTGGAGCCGCACAATGCGATCCACTCCTGTCTTTGCATGGGTTCATCCATTGGCATGGCTATCGGCGCCGCACACGCCGGCATGAACCCCTCGCTGTGTGTGATCGGTGACGGGACCTTCATGCACTCGGGCATGACGCCGCTGCTCGACGCCGCGCGCGACAACACCAACATCAAGGTCTTTATCCTCGACAACAGCATCGTCGCCATGACCGGTGGCCAGCCAACCACCGCCACGGATCAGGAAGTGATCGATCTGGTGGCTGGGCTCGGGGTACCGCGCGAGCACATCCGCCTTGTCGCGCCCTCGGTGCGCAACAAGGACGAGACCCTTGCCGTCATCCGTGAGGAGCTGTCTTACCAAGGACTGTCGGTGATCATTGCCCGGCGCGCCTGCGTCACCTACGCCAAGCAGATCAAGCTCTACCGGCGCGCCTGCGAGGAGCAAGAGCAGTGAACTACGACTTGGTGATTTGTGGTGTTGGCGGCCAGGGCGTGCTGTCGATTGCCTGGGTGATTGATCATGCGGCGCACCAGGCCGGTTTGTACTTCAAGCAGTCCGAGGTGCATGGCATGGCGCAGCGCGGCGGTGCGGTGTCGGCGTTTGTGCGCATTTCGGAGCAGCCCGTGGCCAGCGATCTGATTGCCACCGGCGCGGCGCGCATGGTGCTCTCGGTGGAGCCGATGGAGGCGCTGCGATACACGCCCCTGTTGCACCCCGACGGGTGGATCGTGACCGACGTGACAACGCTGGAAAATGTCGACGCCTATCCGCAGCACGAAGCCTTGTACAGGGTGCTGTTTTCAGTGCCGCGCCTGGTCGTGCTCGACGCCACAGGACTGGCCCACAAGGCCGGTGCGATCAAGGCGCAGAACATGGTCGTGCTTGGGGCTGCTGCCGCGCAGTTGCCCTTGTCCAGTGAGTTGCTGGAGACCCAGGTGCGGGCCCTGTTTGCGAGCAAGGGTGAGCGCATTGTCAAGGCCAACGTCAATGCCTTTCGCATCGGCATGGCCGCCAGCGCGTTTGCCCAGGCGCTGATCGCTGCAGGAGTACCCTCGGCCTTGGTGGCACCGGTGCTCGCTCGCCTGGTGTTTGAGCCGCAACCGGTGTCTGAGGACTTGATCAGGCGTTGGGTGCAGCGGCTGCTCGCAGCCGACGGAGCGCAGACCGCCGAGCGCATGTTCTCGGGTGCGCCGGTGCTGGTCGAAGCCGTGCCTACAGCGTAGAGCGGGTTGGGGCAGCATGGACATGGGCGAGCGCACGCTGGACCTGGTTTTTCTGTGGCACATGCATCAGCCCGACTACCGGGACTGTACCAGCGGCGAGTTCCGCCGCCCCTGGGTCTATCTGCATGCGCTCAAGGACTACACCGACATGGCAGCGCATCTGGAGCGCCACCCGAAGATGCGCGCGGTGGTGAATTTTGTTCCTGTGCTGCTGGAGCAGATCGACGACTATGTCGAGCAGTTCCATACCGGAGCGTTTCGCGATCCGCTGCTGCGCTGGCTATTGCGGGAAGACCTCAGCACTCTGGATCTGGCTGAGCGCCGACAAATCGTTGCCGACTGTTTCCCGGTCAATCATGCGCGCATGGTGGCACCCTTTCCCGCGTTCGATCACTTGCATGCGATGTATCAAGCGGCGTCTGTGCATGGTGATGGGGCACTGGCATATTTTTCCGCAGACTATTTCTCAGACTTGCTCACCTGGTTTCACCTGGCCTGGTCCGGCGAGACCGAGCGTCGCACGCGCCCGCTGTTGTCCGAACTCATGGGTAAGGCGCGAGGATTCACTTCCGATGATCGCGCGCGCCTGGCAGCCTTGATTGGAGATGTCGTCAGTGGCTTGCTCCCGCGCTATCGCGCGTTGGCCGAGCGTGGC
>JAKANU010000374.1 GCA_021812315.1 Pseudomonadota bacterium | reverse complement strand
GATCTGGGAGTCCACTGAAGTCGACCAAAGCCGCAGCTACACCTATGCCCAGTTGCATGCCGAGGTACAGCGCATGGCGGCGGTGCTGCGCCGGCAAGGCGTCGAGCAGGGTGACAGGGTGTTGATCTACATGCCCATGATTCCCGAGGCGGTCTTTGCCATGCTGGCTTGTGCTCGCCTGGGGGCGATTCATTCCGTGGTGTTTGGCGGCTTTGCTGCCATGAGCCTGGCCACGCGTATTGACGACGCCCAGCCCAAGGTCGTGGTCAGCAGCGATGCCGGCTCGCGCGCTGGACGCGTCATTCCCTATAAGCCGCTGCTGGACGAAGCCATTGCCCGTGCCACGCACAAGCCGGGCACTGTCTTGATGGTGGACCGCGGGCTGCAGCCCTACGAGCCGGTGGTCGGGCGCGACCTGGATTACGTCGCCGCATGCGCGGCTGTGGGCGGCACACCTGTGGCTTGCACCTGGGTGGATGCCACGCATCCGAGCTACATCCTCTACACATCGGGAACCACCGGCAGGCCCAAGGGCGTGCAGCGCGACACCGGTGGCTATGCCGTGGCGCTGGCGGTGTCCATGCGCGACATTTTTCGCGCCGAGTCCGGACAGACCTATTTCTGCACCAGCGACATCGGCTGGGTCGTCGGCCACAGCTACATCGTCTACGGCCCGCTGTTGCACGGCATGACCACGTTGCTGTACGAAGGCACTCCGTTGCGCCCGGACGCAGGCAGCTTCTGGCAATTGGTCGAACGCCACCGGGTGAGTGTGATGTTCTCGTCGCCAACCGCCATCCGCGTGCTCAAGAAATTCGACACGGCCTTCATGCGCGACAGCGACTTGTCGTCGTTGCAGCGCCTGTTCCTGGCGGGTGAACCGCTCGACGAACCCACCGCGGCCTGGATCGCGCAGGCCTTGGGTAAGCCCGTGGTCGACAACTACTGGCAGACCGAGACCGGCTGGCCCATCCTCAGCATCGCCGGTGGTGTGGAAGAACTGGCGCCCAAGCCCGGCTCACCCGGTGTCGCCATGGCGGGGTACGACGTCCAAATCCTGCACGACTCCACAGGCGAGCCCGTTGCGCCCGGCGAAAAGGGTGTGGTCGCCATCGGCTGGCCCTTGCCGCCGGGATGCATGCAAACCGTCTGGGGTGACGATGCCCGCTTCGTCGGCACTTATTGGTCGACCTTCCCCGGTAAGCAGGTGTATTCCACGTTTGATTGGGGTGTGGCCGACGCAAGCGGCTACATCACCATACTCGGGCGCACCGATGACGTCATCAACGTCGCCGGCCATCGCCTGGGCACACGCGAGATCGAGGAAAGCATTTCGAGCCACCCGGCCGTGGCCGAGGTGGCCGTGGTCGGTGCCGCGGACGCCATCAAGGGTCAGGTGGCGATGGCTTTCGTCGTGCCGCGCGATGCCGGCAAGATGGCTGATGCTGCCGCTTGCGCCAGCCTGGAGGCGAGCATCATGCAGACCGTGCAGGCGCAATTGGGCGCCTTGGCGCGCCCGGCCCGGGTCCGCTTCGTTGCCATGTTGCCCAAGACCCGATCCGGTAAATTGTTGCGCCGCTCCATCCAGGCACTGTGCGAGCAGCGCGACCCCGGCGACCTGACCACCCTGGAAGAACCGCTGGCCCTGGCGCAGATTCGTGAAGCAATTGCTCACCAATAGCTAGGGAAACTCCTAGCCCGCCGATCTGGACGCAGAGGGTGACTTCTCTACAATTCATAAGTTCTTGCTTATAAGCAAATTGACGAATACCAACCATGCTCAACACGCTGCATTTGCTTGAATCAGCGGCTGCCGACCAAGTCGACGCCGAGCGCGTTTTCGTTTCCGCCGCCGAGTTGTTCGGTGTTTTGGCGACCCCATTACGCCTGCGCATCATCAATGCCATCTGCGATCAGGAAAAAAGCGTCGGCGACATCATGGAGGCGGTCAACTCCACCCAGCCCAACGTCTCCCAGCATCTCAAGGTGCTGTACCAGGCGGGCATTGTTGCCAAGCGGCGCGTGGGCAATCAGGTTTATTACCGGGTGCAAAGTGAGAAGGCGGTGCAACTCTGCCGTACGGTGTGCACGCAAATTGCCATCGAGATGGACGATCCAGAGTCCGTTTCTCAATCTGAGCGCCTGGCTCGACGCATGTAGATTTTCAACAAGTGAGTACGAGGATGAGTGACGACAGCAAAAGGTTGGGCCGGTTGCGTCCTGCGCCGGAAAATTTCCTGACTGCCGAGCAAATCGCGCAGGTTCAGGGCGGCCGGCGCGATTTTTTGCGCCGGGCGTTGACGGCAGCCAGCGCCACCATGGTCGCTGGAGGCGCCGTGAACGCCTATGGTGCCACCGAGGACGACCGTAAAGACTGGGAAGGCGACAAGGGCAGCAAGTTGATTCTCGACAAGCCTGAGTGGGGAACCACGTTGGGCAAAGGTGTCGATGAACCGCCATACGGCTCGCCGTCGAAATACGAGGCCAATCTGGTGCGTCGTATCAGCCCCGGCCTTGCCGCGGTGACGCAAGCCAACGTGGCCTTTGCGCCGTTGCAGGGCATGTTCGGCATCGTTACGCCTGCCGGCCTGCACTTCAACCGCTCGCACCAGGGTTGGTACGACATTGATCCGGCCCAGTTCCGGCTGATGATCATGGGCGAAAAAGACCTGGTGAAGAATCCCAAGGTCTACAGCGTCGGCGACATCATGCGCATGCAGCCGGTATCGCGTTTTCATTTCATCGAGTGCGGTGCCAATTCCGCCATGGAGTGGGGCAATGTGGCCGTGCCCACGGTGCAGTACACCCACGGCATGGTGTCGTGCAGCGAGTTCACCGGCGTGCCGCTGATCAAGCTGCTGGACGATTGCGGTGCC
>JAKANU010000373.1 GCA_021812315.1 Pseudomonadota bacterium | reverse complement strand
TCGGCTCTGGGTGCCGCCCCGCGACCAGGCCACGCCGCGCAGACCCTCGCCCGGCGTGCTGCTGCCGTGACGCAACAGGCGCAGCGCCCGACCGTCCCAGTCCAGACTCGCAGTGTTGGGTTGCGCCGCCAAAGCGTCGAGGTCAGCGCCCCACTGGGCCAATCCGGCCTGCAGCGCCAGCACCTCCTGCGCCTGCTCCTGCATCCGGGATTGGGCGCGCGTCATGCCGTCGATCCCGCGCCAACTCAGCGTGGCCATCAACGCCATCAAGGCAATGGCGATGAGCAACTCCACCAGCGTAAAGCCGCGTCGCGCTGCGCCCGAGCTGCCAACGCCGCGCATCAGAACCGTCCGACCACCGTGGACAGACGCAGCACCGGCGTTTCATCGTGCCGTACCTGGGCATCCACGCGCAAAAAGTTCGGGTTGGGTGTGGGCCGCACCGACAACGAGACGCTGTAGAGTTGTCCGCCCTGCTGGCAGGCCACGCTGCTGTCGCCCACACCGGGCATTTGTCTGGCCAAGCGCACTTTGATCAGCTCGTTTTCTGCGCAGGTCTGACCGAGCAACAGGTCAAGCTGCCGCTGGGCATTTCGCGTCAGCGCCGTGGTGGCCTGCAGGCCAGCCGTCAGGGCAATTGCCACGATGCCCAGCGCCACCAGCACCTCGACCAGGGTGAATCCAAGCTGGCGTGGGAAGGGCCTCACGGTGCCGCCGACTTCAAGGCAAAGGCCTGCACACCGTCGCTGGCCACGCGGACCCGGCGCTGCGGGTGTGTCTTGGAAAACAGCACCACTTCCTGCGCCTCGATGATCGGCTCCGGACCGAGCAGCAGCACCGGTGCACCGACAACGCCGGTGTCGGGATCCAGCCATTGCCCGGGCAAGTCGGTCTCGCCCAGGCCCTCGAAACGGAACCCCTGCGCGGTGGGCTGCCAGTGCACCGGCAAGCCATTCAAGCGCGAGCGCGCACGTGCCGATTCCAGCACCGCGGCGAGACGCTGCGCATCGCGCTCGAGTTGAACCATGGAGGAGTCACGCATCGACAAACCAACGCCGACCGAGACCATGGCCACGATCGCGACCACGACCAACAACTCCAGCAACGTAAATCCGGCACTGCGCCGGCTAGGGTTGCCAGCTGCCGATATCCGCATTTTTGCCCTCGCCGCCGGCCTGACCGTCGGCGCCCAGGGACATCACATCGACCTCGCCCTTGATGCCCGGGTTGAGGTAGACGTAGGGCTTGCCCCAGGGATCGTTGGGCAACTGGTCAAGATAAGACTTCCAGTTTGGCGGCACCGGCGCCGTGCTCGGCTTGGTCAGCAGCGCCTGCAAGCCCTGCTCGGCCGTTGGATAGCGTTGATTGTCCAGCTTGTAGAGCTTGAGCGCCTGCATCAGGTTGCTGACATCGGTCTTGGCGGCGGTCACGCGCGCGTCATCGGCACGATCGAGCACATTCGGCACGATCAGGGCCGCCAGCACGCCGATGATCAACAGCACCACCATGAGCTCTATCAGCGTAAAACCGACTTGACTCAGGGGCCGCCAGCGCACGGGTTTTGCTTTCATGGGTCCGGGCTCACTTCTAAATCTGTATCGCTTCAATGATAATCCTTCCATGAAGATCCGTTGGTCAAGCCTTTGGTGGTTGCGCATGTCGACGTTTTTGATCGCCGCGGCCGCGGCTGCCAGTGCCGCCTATTGGGTACTGAAGTGGAGCGCACCCAGGGGCCCGGCGGCAAGCCCCGCGGTGGTCTTTGCAACGCTCGGCCAGCCTGACCCGCAAGGTGTCGCACGCCTGCTCGGTGGCGGCAAGCTGGCAATGGCCAGTGGTGCCACCCGCGATCCGGGCAGCCGCTTCAAATTGACCGGCGTCGTCGCCACCGGCCAGCACGGCGGCTACGCGCTGATCTCGGTCGACGGCAAGCCCTCGCGTCCGTACCGCGTCGGCGCGGCGGTTGACGACAACCTGCTATTGCATTCGGTGGCGCCGCGCAGCGCGGCCCTGGCTGCCAGCGCCAACTCGCCAGTCTCCCTGACCCTGGAGTTGCCAGCGCTGAAGGCCCCTTGAGCCACGCGAGGTTTGTAGGTTTTCGCGTCTTGCTGTATATTGCTCCCACGAAGGGGAGTAACTCCCTCGTTTGCTGTACTAAAAGAATCCATTCATCCAGCAGCAAATCGCTTCAGCAAGTCGTCAATACGAAGTTCACACTTCCGGCTTGTTGGGCATGCAGCGACACTGCATGTCGAGCCAGACCTTCGATCGGAGCCGGTAAGGGCTTGATCGGAGTGGTCGCGGTGTTCGTCCCCGGCAGCACACTCTAGGCCCACCAGCTTCGACGAAGCCGGAAGTCCGCATTGGACTTCCATGTCTAACTCGAGTCCTGGAGTGTGAGCTTGGAGATCTTTTCAACCCCCTGGTGGTCGGCCCTTCTGGCCATCATCCTGATCGACCTGGTCCTCGCTGGCGACAACGCCATCGTGATTGCCCTGGCAGCGCGCAAGCTGCCCAAATATTTACAGAAGCGTGCCATGCTCTGGGGTACGGTCGGCGCCGTTGTGGTGCGCTCGCTGATGACCCTGGGCGTCGTCTGGCTGCTGCGCATTCCCGGCTTGATGCTGCTCGGCGGTCTGGCCCTGCTGTGGATCGCCTACCGGTTGCTGGCGGCCAAGGACGACAAGACCCACGACACTGCGGCCGCCAGCAGTTTCGCCGCGGCCATGCGCACGATCATCGTCGCCGACGCGCTCATGGGTATCGACAACGTGCTTGGCGTCGCTGGCGCCGCGCACGGCGAATTCGCCCTGGTGATCATTGGCTTGCTCGTCAGTGTCCCCATCGTTATCTCCGGCAGCACGCTGGTACTCAAGCTG
>JAKANU010000372.1 GCA_021812315.1 Pseudomonadota bacterium | reverse complement strand
CTGGCGCCACGCTCATTGGCGCTGCACGAGCAAGCACTTCAGAGCGCCACGGCCTTTTCGATCACGATGTCGGCCAGCGGCACATCGCCATGACCCGCCTTGCTGCCGGTCTTGACGGCCTTGATTTTGTCGACGACGTCGGTGCCGCCAATGACCTTGCCAAAGACCGCGTAGCCCCAGCCCTGAGCGGTTGGCGCGGTGTGGTCCAGAAAGCCGTTGCGCTCGACGTTGATGAAGAATTGGCAGCTTGCCGAATGCGGTGCGCTGGTGCGCGCCATCGCCACGCTGTACGGTTCGTTCTTCAAACCGTTATTGGCCTCGTTGTCGATCGGGGCGCTGGTTGGCTTCTGGCGCATGCCTGGCTCCATGCCGCCGCCCTGGATCATGAAGCCGGGAATGACCCGGTGAAAGATCGTGTTGTTGTAGTGACCCTGGTTCACGTAGGCAAGAAAGTTGGCGACCGATTTCGGTGCCTTTTCCGCCTCGAGCTCGAGGGTGATGATGCCGTAGCCGGCGACGTGCAGTTCAACTTGCGGTTTGTTCATGATTCACTTCTCGATGCTTGCGGTCTGGATCACGACCGGGGTTTTGGGAACGTCCTTGGCGAAGGGGCCGCCGGGGCCGGTTGCCGTGGAGCGAATCTTCTGCACCACCTCCATCCCTTCGACGACCCGACCAAACACCGTATAGCCATACTCTTGCGCCGTGGGGTCGAGGAAGGCGTTGTCCTTGACATTGATGAAAAATTGCGCGGTGGCGGAATTCGGATCGCTGGTGCGCGCCATCGCCAGCGTGCCAGCGACGTTTTTCGGGCCGCCCCTGGCGAGTGCCTCGCGGCCTTCATGAAGCACCGGCGCACGCGTCGGCTTCTGGACGAAATTGGTGTCGAAGCCGCCGCCCTGAATCATGAAGTTGTCGATCACCCGGTGAAAGACGGTGCCGTTGTAGTGCTTGTCGCGAACGTATTGCAGGAAGTTCTCGACCGTTTTGGGTGCCTTGTCGGGATAGACTTCGACCACGATCTCGCCAGCACTGGTGGCGAAACGCACCCGCGGTGCGACTTGTGCCGACGCCGATATTGCTACGGAAAACATAGCTGCAAACGCAAGGCTGGCGGCCGCTAGCATGGAAAATATGCGAAATTTCATCCGATCACTCCTTCATAGAATATTTTCCATTGATCACCACTTCTACCCCAATACTGACGCTTGGTCGGGCCGCCCCGCGCGCCCTCGGCGACCTCGCCGAACGTCACCACGATCGTGTCGGCCGTGTCAGTCCAGCGTAACAGCGACAGATTCTTCAGTTCGATGGAACGCCCCCGTACTTTATCGAGTTCGCTGCGCAGCGCCGGTGTCCATTGGGCCAGAGATTTGCCCCGGCTGCTGAAGTCCGCGCTGTAGTAACTCAACAGTCGATTCAGATTGCCACTTGATTTGGCATTGCGCCAGCCCGTCAGAGTCGCCTCGATGGCCTTGCGCTCGGCCTGGACCTGAGCGTGCGGGATCCAACTCAGGTGTTGCGCAATGATGACCGGCGTGCTGCGGATTTCGACTGTTCCAATGATCTTCGCCAGGTCCGGATTGGCCAGCACGATGCAGCCGTCGGTGGCCAGTGGCGCACGCGAGAATTGACTCGGCGGTGTACCGTGCAACCAAATGCCGCGGCCGGTCTTGCCCCGGCGCGTGTCGAGTTCGTTCGGATAATTGATCGGAAGGGCTCCGTAGCCGTAGAAATCCTTGAGCGTTTTCGGGTCCAGGTTGCTGGTGACGAAATACACGCCCAGCGGTGTGCGCGAATCACCTTCACTGGACTTTTCGAGTCCGAATTTTCCGACTGAAACGTAATAGTCCGCAAGGAGCGTCAATCCACTGGCGCTGTTCTCGAACAGGTACAGGCGCGAGCGCGAGGCGTCCACCGCAATGGCGTGCTTGTTGACCGGTGAAAGGGCCATGAACTGAGACGGAACGGTCTGCGCCGGCGGACGTTCGCGCAGCGCCGTCACGCGTGCAAGGGCCTCCTGGCGCAGTTCCTCGAGTACCGGGGCACCGACCCTGAGCATGGATGCGGGCACGTCCCCGAGCCGCTCGATCGGGCGCGTTCTCGCCGCCAGCAAGTCACCGTAGACCAACTGCGCGAGTTGAAAATTTGGATGGTCGCGGACCAGGCTTTGTGCCTTGGCCATCGCTTCTTCGGAGCGCGCCTGGGCCGCCAGCCGATAGACCTCGATCAGGCGAGCCTCCGCCTGACCGGCGGGGGGCATCGGCTTTTGCGGCTTTTGCCGCGCCGGCGCGACGCGAGCCGGTTTGGAGTGAGCGCGCTTGGCTTTCTTGTGCGCCAGCGCCTCGCCACTCGCGGTCACGGCAACGACCACAGCGATGACCAAGGCAAGATCACGCCGCCTCATACTGGCATCGTGCTGAAAATCAGGATCAGGCTGGGGCCGGGTGCTATGCCTGCCTTCAGTTTCCGGCGATTTCGCGCACGATCAGCCACTTGTCACCCTCTTTGACCAGCTCAAGCGTCTTGCGGCTGGAGATTGACAGCGCGTCAGCATGGTAATTCTGAAGAAACCTGGCCGTGGCCTTGTCGCCATGGACCGAGACGCTGAGGTTTGCCAGGGTCACGCTGATCTTTGACTTGCCGACGATGCGCTCGCGCCGTTCCTGTTCCCAGGCGCTGCGCGATTGTTTGGTCGCCGAAACGAAACCCTTGCCGTAGGCACCAAGGTAGGCCGTCATGTCTTTGGCGGCCCAGGCCTTGGCCCAGGCGTTCACCGCGGCCTGCACATCTGCGCCGCTGTCGCCAGCCGGGGCCGCCGTCTTGGCCGGCATCGCGGCTGTCACGGGCGCCGGCGTCGCCAACAACGTCGTCACCGACTGCGCCAAAGGAATCAGCGC
>JAKANU010000371.1 GCA_021812315.1 Pseudomonadota bacterium | reverse complement strand
GCCGCCGGCCGAGTCGGAAAGGCGCGCGGCGGCATTCACGGCATCGCCGAAACAGTCGCCAGGCGTCAGGACTACAGGGCCTCGCGACAGACCGATTTTCAGCGGAACGGCGATCGGAGTCTTGCCAGTGTGGCCCCAGTTTGCGAGGGTTCGCTGCACCTCGCTGCAGGCATGCACCGCCTCGGCATTGTTGTCGAACACTGCGAGGACGCCATCACCCAGGGTCTTGACGACTTGACCATGGAATTGGCTCACCGCGGTCGACATGGCGTCAGTCACGCTGGTCATGAGTTTTGCCGCAACGGCATCACCCAGTGATTTGTATAGCCCGGTACTGCCGACTACGTCGGCAAATACGACTGTGCGAACGACGGGTTTGCGCAAATTCGACATAGCCGCGAGTCTAGCGTGAAACGACTGAATTTCGCACGCTGCAGGCCGGGGCAGAAGGGCAGAAAGGCGCCCGCGGGCTCCCATGAAAAAGCCCGGCAGGTCCGGGCTTTTTCATGGGAGCGGTTGTCAGAGCGAGTCGAGGAAGCTGCGCAGCTTGTCCGAGCGGGTCGGGTGTTTGAGTTTGCGCAGGGCCTTGGCCTCGATCTGGCGGATGCGTTCGCGTGTCACGTCGAACTGCTTGCCCACCTCTTCCAGCGTGTGGTCGTTGGCCATTTCGATGCCGAAGCGCATGCGCAGCACCTTGGCTTCGCGGGGTGTGAGGGAGTCGAGAATGTCCTTGACAACTTCGCGCAAGCTGGCCTGAAGTGCCGCATCGGTGGGCGCCAGCATGCCGGTGTCTTCGATGAAGTCGCCCAGGTGGGAGTCGTCGTCGTCGCCGATGGGTGTTTCCATCGAGATCGGCTCCTTGGCGATTTTCATGATCTTGCGCACCTTGTCTTCTGGCATTTCCATTTTCTCGGCCAGCATCGCAGCATCCGGTTCGGTGCCGGTCTCCTGAAGATATTGACGCGAAATGCGGTTGACCTTGTTGATGGTCTCGATCATGTGCACCGGGATGCGGATGGTGCGTGCTTGGTCGGCAATCGAGCGGGTGATGGCCTGGCGGATCCACCACGTCGCGTAGGTGGAGAATTTGTAGCCGCGGCGATATTCGAACTTGTCGACCGCCTTCATCAAGCCGACGTTGCCTTCTTGAATCAGATCGAGGAATTGCAAGCCGCGGTTGGTGTACTTCTTGGCAATGGAAATGACCAAACGCAGATTGGCCTCGATCATTTCGCGCTTGGCTTCGCGGGCCTCCTGCTCACCCCGGCTCATCTGGGCGTTGATGTCTTTGAAGTCCTGCAACGGGACGACGACGCGGGTCTGGGTGTCGATCAGCCGTTGCTGCAATTCCTGCACTGAAGGCAGGTTACGCGCCAGGATGGGCGCATAGGGTTTGTTCGATGCCGCCAGCTTCTCGGCCCATTTCAGATCGAGTTGGTGACCAGGGAACGATTTGATGAACTCTTCCTGCGGCATGCCGCAGCGGTCGACGACGATGCGGCGAATTTCGCGTTCGTGGCGACGCACTTCGTCAACTTGGCTGCGCAGCAGGTCGCAGAGTTTCTCGACGGTGCGTGCCGTGAAACGCACTTCCATCAGATTTTTGGAAATCTGACCCTGTGCTTTCAGGTAGGAGGGCGAGCGGTAGCCGTCCTTGTCGTAGGAGCGGCGCATTTTCATGAAGGCGTCGTGCACCTGGGCAAAGCGTTCCAGCGCCTTGGCCTTGAGCTCTTCCAGTTTTACGGAACTGGCCGCAGCGGCGGCCTCCTCGTCATCTTCCTCGGCCTCGTCGGCCAGGGCGAAGTCCACGTCTTCCTCCGCGACGTAGTCGTCCGACTCGTCATCGGAGACCATGCCGTCGACCACTTCATCCACTGGCAATTGGTTGCTGGCGATGCGTGTGGCCATCGCAAGAATTTCGGCCACCGTGGCGGGCGACGCGGAGATCGCCAGCATCATTTTGCGCAGGCCTTCCTCGATGCGCTTGGCGATAACGATCTCGCCCTCGCGGGTGAGCAACTCGACCGTGCCCATTTCGCGCATGTACATGCGCACCGGGTCGGTTGTGCGGCCGAATTCTGAGTCGACCGAGGACAGCGCAGCCTCGGCTTCCTCTTCAGCCTCCTCGTCACTGGAAGCGGTCGGGCCGTGCTGGTTGAGCAGCAGGGTCTGGGCGTCAGGGGCTTGCTCATAGACCGCGATGCCCATGTCATTGAGCATGCTGATGATGGTTTCCAGCAGATCCGGATCGGCCAGGTTGTCGGGCAGGTGATCGTTGATTTCGCCGTAGGTCAGGAAGCCACGGGTCTTGCCGAGCTTGATGAGGTTCTTCAGGCGCTGGCGGCGGCGGCCGAGTTCCTCTTCCGTGACGTTCGAATCGTCATAACCGAATTCCTTGAGCAGTTGCTTTTCTTTGGCGCGCGAAGGCCGGCGGCCGCGTGGCATGGGGGCCGAAGGGGTGGCGCCGTCGTCGGCGTCATCAGGCATGTGGGCGCGGAAATCGTCTCCTGGAAGGTTTTTCTTGTCGGCCTTGGATTGTGGTTTGTTCGCGGCCAGCGCAGCCGCAGCCTTCGCCTTGGCGGCGCCACGCTCAGCCAGCTTCGCCAGGGTTGCTGCATTCGGCGTTGCGAGGGCCTTGGGGGCGGCAGGCTCAATCACGTTGGCGGCTTTAACCGCCTTGAGCACAGGTTTGGCGGCCTTACCGCCGGTGGTTTTCTGGACGACGGCGGAAACGGTTTTTTGGGTAGGCATATCTTGAGGCTTGTGTGAGGATGACGCCGAGGCCTTGCGACCGGCTGAAGCTTGTTTGGCAGCGGGTGTCGTGCGCGCAGTCTGTGCCAGAGCCTTGCTTTTGCTCGAACCAGCCTGTTCCTTGGCTTTGGAAGGTGCAGACTTCGGTTGCGGCAT
>JAKANU010000370.1 GCA_021812315.1 Pseudomonadota bacterium | reverse complement strand
TGTCGATGAATATGCGCAACCTGCTGCGCAAAATGGGCAAGAAGAGCTTCAAGCCGGGCAACGCCGCGGCGATGTTCTTCCTCAATGCAACCAATCCGCAGACCATCAAGCTGGTGCGTACCGCGATGGTCGGCGTGGGGTTCAAGGCGCAGCGCCTCGCGCTGCGCCTGCTCAAGCCGGCGGCCAAGGCGCAGACCGCGCATCCGCCGCTGTCGGTGGGCAAGCCGCCGCTGCGCGAGCAGGTGATCCACTTCATCAACAAGCCCATGCCCGGCGGGCTACCGAAGAAAACCGCGCGCGCGCTGCTCGATATCGAAGACAAGGATTTCGTGCCCATCATCCGCAACCCGCAAGCCACATCGGTCGATAGCGAGGCGGTGTTTTACTTTCCGGGCTGCGGATCGGAGCGCCTGTTCAGCCAGGTCGGTCTGGCGACGCAGGCCATGCTGTGGCACGCCGGGGCGCAGACCGTGTTGCCGCCGGGTTATCTGTGCTGCGGCTATCCGCAGCGCGGTTCGGGCCAGTACGACAAGGCCGAGAAAATCATCACCGACAACCGGGTGCTGTTCCACCGCGTGGCCAACACCCTGAACTACCTCGACATCAAGACCGTGGTGGTGAGTTGTGGCACCTGCTACGACCAGTTGCAGGGCTATGAATTCGACAAGATCTTCCCCGGTTGCCGCATCATCGACATCCATGAATTTCTGCTGGAAAAAGGCTACGGTCTGAATCGGGACGGCGCCGCAGGCGAGGTGAAATACCTCTACCACGATCCTTGCCACAGCCCGATGAAGTTGCAGGAGCCGATGAAGACGGTCAAGGCCCTGCTGGGCGACGATGTGCGCAAGAGCGAGCGCTGCTGCGGCGAGAGCGGCACCCTGGGCGTGAGCCGGCCCGACATCGCGACGCAGGTGCGCTTCCGCAAGGAAGAGGAGTTGCGCAAGAATGAACTCGCGCTGCGTGCCGACGGTTTTTCCGGCGGCATCAAGATTCTCACCTCCTGCCCGTCCTGTCTGCAGGGGCTGGCGCGCTATTCAGGCGATCTGCAGCATGGTTTGCTCGAAGCCGACTACATCGTGATCGAAATGGCGCGCCACCTGATCGGTGAGAACTGGATGGCTGACTACGTCAAGGCGGCCAACGCCGGCGGCATCGAGCGGGTGCTGGTGTAGGCCGAAGAAGCAGCCTTTTGTCTGGGAGGTCAGCGAAGGGGGCTGCGTCGAGACAAGATTCGCGAATCGGCAGTGCGAACGCAAAAGCCCGGCATTTCGGCCGGGCTTTTGCTTTGTTATTTGCCTGCTGCCTGCAAGGCGCTTTTCGCTGGGGCGGGGTGATGCTCCGGCTCGTCCTCGTAGCCGCGGATCATGGCCTTGATGTGCGCCAGCGGGGTATGGCCGGTGGTGGTCAGATAGACGTGGACGATGAAAAAGATCAGCATCATGTAGGCGCCGACGGTGTGCGCCCAGGCGACCGTGCGCAGGCCGATACCCCACTGTTGCCAGATGGTCCATGCACCCCAGTCGGCGAAGAACAGCAGCCAGATGCCGCTGATCCAGATCAAGGGGTTGATCATCAGCTTGACCCACAGATACGCGAGACGCTGCAGCGGATTGTGCTTGCGCTCGGCGGTCTGCTGGTAGGGGTGCTCCTCACCCTGGAACATGCCCCAGGCGTAATGCCTTGCCACCAGGAATATGCGGTCGAAGGTGGGGATGTACTGCTTCCATTCACCGGTGGTGAAGTGCCAGAAAATTGCGAATACCCAGAGCACGACCAGTGACCACGCGGCTACGGTGTGGATGCGCAGGGCGGTGTAGAAATCGACCCCGAGGTCGTGCAGGCCGTGAATGCGAAAACCGGTCAGCATCAGCAGGATGATGAGTCCGGCCTGGCTCCAGTGCCAGAAGCGTTCGAAACGTTTGAACAGGACGATGCGCTGCGGCTTGGCGCTCGGGTGCGATGCAGTTTGAGTCATGGCGGAATCCTTCCTCATGTGTTTGGGTCAGTTTGTCTTGCTGCCGTGTTTGCTGCGGCGGCGCAGCCAGAGGAAGCCTCGGATACCGCCATGCGCCACCACCCCGGCCAGGCTTAGCCCTGCCACGCCCAGGCCGACGGCCTCGATCCAGGATTGGTGATCCTTGCCGCGGCCGGGGATATAGATGCCGTCCACTTTTTCCAGCCGTCCGTTGTTGCTGTGGCATTGCGCGCAGTTGAGCGCCTTGTCCTTGGGCGCGACCATATGGGTGATCGGCCAGGTGGTGGTGGTTTTGATGAATTCGTATTTGCCAGACCATGGCAGATTGGCCGTTTTCATGCCAACCTCGATGGACTTGGGCCAGTCCATGGTGTTCCAGTAGGCGGCGTCGTCGAAACCTGCGTTGTGAATGGCCAGCAGGCGCTCGTAAACCGGGTCGTAAGGTTGCTTGCCGTGCATGGTCTTGACCGGCCAGATGCGCGATTTGCCGTCGGTTGGGCTGCCGCCGTACTGGTTGATGGCGATCACGCCTTCCTTGTTCGGGCGGGCGGTCTCGCCGATGTTCATCCAGCGCACGTCGCCGTTGAACCAGGTGTAGTCGGGAACCTCGTTTTCGCCCAGCTTGAAGCTGCCCTTGATTCCCAGGTAGGTGGGGTGGCCGTGTTCGTCCTTGATCACCAATGGCTTGCCATCCGGGCCGCGCTGGCCTGCCTTGGAATAATCCCATTCCATTTTGGTCGGCACTCCGCCGCGGGCGAATTCGGGGATGTGGCAAGTCTGGCAGGCGATGTTGCGGGCGTGCATATTGAGTTCCTGCGCCAGATTGGACTTGTGCGGCGTGTCGCCGTGGCAGGATTGGCAGCTTGCGGCATTGCCGTTGTGTGGGCTGCCCCGCATGAACTGCCCGCCGACATGCTGCGCGATGACCGAGAG
>JAKANU010000369.1 GCA_021812315.1 Pseudomonadota bacterium | reverse complement strand
AGGGCGCCGGCCAGGGCCGCAGCGAGCATCATCAGCACAAACAGCAACATTGGCGGCAGGTCAAATCCGCTACCACCATGCATGCCACCGACCGCCACCGCCGCCAGGGCGCCCGCGTACAACTGGCCTTCGGCGCCGATGTTGAACAAGCGCGCGCGAAACGCCACGGCTGCCGCCAGGCCGGTAAGCATCAAGGGTATGGCGCGGGTCAGCGTCTCGCTCCACGCAAAGACCGAACCAAAGCCGCCCTGCAGCAGGAGCGTGTAGGTGCGCGCGACGGGCGCATCGGCCCACAACACCAGCAGCGAGGCAATCAGCAGTGTGAACAGCACCGCGCCCAGCGGCGCCAGCGCCAGCGCCAGGCGTGAGTGTTGACTGCGCTTTTCCAGCCTCATGCTTGAGTCGCCCCCAATCCCACCCCGGCCATCGCCAGGCCAATGCTCTCGCGGCTCCACTCGGCGGCTGCCCTGGCAGCGCTCAACTCACCGGCGTGCATGACTGCGATGCGATCCCCAAGTGTCATGACTTCGTCGAGATCGTCGGAGATCAAGAGTACGGCAGCGCCGGCATCACGCGCGGCGATGAGCTGCGCCTGAACGTAAGATACGGCGCCAATGTCGAGCCCCCAGGTCGGTTGGTGCGCAACAATCAGGCGTGGCGCTGGGCCTGTCATCGCGAGCGCAGCGTGGCGATCCATGCCGCTGTTGGCCGACACGGCTTGTCGCCCTGCTTTGGTTTCGGTCAGCGACGCAGGACTGCTTTGCTTGTCTTGTGCTATCGATTCAATAGCTGCCGACGCAGGCTGCATAAGCGCTCGTCCAAGAATAAGCTTCTGCATATTGCCACCGGACAGAGCCCGCGCCGGACTCAGCGGTCCTGCGCCTCGCACGTCAAAGGCGTCGATGACGCCGCTGGCAAAAGCGCGCGCTGCATCCCCGCGCACCCAACCGCTTCGTGAAAAAGCCGGGCTGCGCAAGCGCTCGGATGCGGCGTTTTCCCATACCGGCAGGTCGCCGATCACGCCCAGACCCTGTCGATCTTCCGGGATGCGGGCCACGCCCGCAGCCACCAGTTGTGCCGGCTTTTCCGGCAAGGCTTGCCCGAGGAATTCAACCTGCCCGGCACTCACCTTGCGGATGCCGCACAGCAGTTCGGCGAGTGCCACCTGGCCGTTGCCGGATACCCCCGCGATGGCCACGATTTCACCGGCGTTCAATGTCAGCGAGGCATGCCGCAGGCTATCGCGCCCGTGGCCAGCACCAACCTTGCGCAAGACGCACACCGGCGCACCAACCTGGGGTGCTCCGCGCCGCCGCGGTTGCTCGATCGCGCGACCGACCATCTGCTGTGCGAGTTCTGCCTGTGTGGCATGTATAGCCGCGCTTTCAAACACCAGCGCACCGTTGCGCAGGACGGCGATTCGATTGGAGACACGCAGCACTTCGGCAAGCTTGTGGCTGATGAAGATGATCGACAAACCCTGTGCCACCATCTCCGCCAGCACGCGAAACAGGTCTTCGCTCTCCTGCGGCGTCAGGACGGCGGTGGGTTCGTCGAGAATCAGGATGCGCGCGCCGCGGTACAGCGCCTTGAGTATTTCCACGCGCTGGCGCTCGCCCACCGACAGATTGGCTACCAGCGCCTTGGGGTCGACCTGCAGACCAAAGCGTTGCGCTACCGCCAGCAACTTGTCACGCGCCTGCCGCTGCCGGGTAAACGGCTGCCATAGCGGCTCGGAGCCCATCATCACGTTGTTGAGCACGCTCAGGTTCTCGGCCAGCGTGAAATGCTGGTGCACCATGCCGATGCCCGCAGCCAGCGCGGCGTGCGGATCGCCGGGCGGCAGGGCTTGGCCAAAAACTTCAATCTGCCCGGCATCGGCCGTGTAGTGGCCAAACAGAATCGACACCAGAGTCGATTTGCCCGCGCCGTTTTCGCCCAGCAGAGCGAGCACCTCGCCGCTGCCAAGCTGCAGCGAGATGTCGTCGTTGGCCAGCACCGCGCCGAAGCGCTTGCTAATGTGCGAGAGCTTGAGGACGATGCCCGTCACCTCAAGTGACTACAGCGCGCCGCGCCGGGCCGCCCCAAGCAAGCACCGCCCCCTCGGGGGGCAGCGCAGTACACGCAGTGACAAGCGTGGGGGCGCACTACTTCGCTGTCGATTTGGGCTGGCTGTCGTCAACCTTGACCGTGAACTTGCCCTCGACTATGGCCTTTTCCTTGGCGCGCATCTTGGCTACCACGTCGGCCGGAACCTTCTTCTCGAACGTGCCTAACGGAGCCAACGATGCGCCCTTGTGTTTCATCATCGAATACTGGCCATAATCTTCGGCGGCAAACTTGCCGTCCTTGACGAGCTTGATGGCGCGGTCGATGCTGGGCTCCATGTGCCACAACGCCGAGGCGACCACCGTGTCGGGGTACTGGGGCTGCGTGTTGATGACGTTGCCGATCGCCAGTTTGCCTTTTTCCTTGGCCGCATCGCTGACGCCAAAGCGCTCGGCGTACATCACATCGGCGCCCTTGTCGATCATGGCAAAAGCGGCTTCCTTGGCCTTGGGCGGATCAAACCAGCTGTTGATGAAACTCACGCTGAATTCGACCTTTGGGTTGACTTCTTTCGCGCCCGCCATGAAGGCATTCATCAGGCGATTCACTTCGGGAATCGGAAAGCCGCCCACCATGCCGATCTTGTTGCTCTTGGTCATACCGCCAGCGACCATGCCCGAGAGGTAGGCCGGTTCCTGGATGAAGTTGTCAAAAACGCTGAAGTTTGGCGCTTGCGGCTTGCCGCTGGAGCCCAGCAGGAAAGAGACCTTGGGGAAGTCCTTGGCAACCTTGCGTGCTGCCGCTTCCACCGCAAAGGCTTCGCCGACGATCAACTGGTTGCCCGCGGTGGCGTATTCGCGCATGACAGA
>JAKANU010000368.1 GCA_021812315.1 Pseudomonadota bacterium | reverse complement strand
TGCACTTCTCCGGCTTGATGATGAAGGTTCCATCCTTCTCGCGAATCGCGTTGTTCGGACACTCCGGTTCGCAAGCAGCGCAGGCGGTGCATTGAGACTTGACGATCTTGTAAGCCATCTTCGTTCTCCTAGAATAAGTTTGAATAGCACCTGTCATGCCACGACATACGCGCCCTGACGGATATCGGCATCGCCACGCGCTGCGTGCCGGATCTCTGCGCGCTTCACCCTGTCCAGGTATCCCTTGAACCAGGCGAACGCCGACTGCTCGATGAATTCGTGTGCGTACCGGTCCACGGGCTCTATGCCTGCCTGGATCAGCTCGCCGCGCGGACAGCCACCGATCTTGGCGACGAATACCGCGTGGCAATCATTGATGGCACGAATGACAGTCGGCAACGAATCCTCCTCGCCGTAGCCACCCCAGCAGTAGAGATCCACACGCCGATGACCGACAAACTTGGCACCGCCAGTGCTCAGCTCATAAACCTGAAACTCCCTGGCATGGCCAAAATGCTCGTTGATCCGGCCCGAACCCTGAGTCGCAACCGCGACCAGCACCCGGATGTCGCTAGTCTCGCCAGCTAGCTGCGAGAGCCCGTCCTGGCGGGCCGCGACTTTGCTCCGGCGTTCCTGCTCAACCATCTGCTGATAGGCCTTGCGCGTGTCGGCGTCGTAGCTCACATCCATCGCCATAATCTTCTCGGTAGTGAATTCGGCAGACCGGTCCTCACCCAACAGCCCAACGGCATCGGCCCGGCACTGGCGACAATGGCGCATCATGTTCATCTGGCCCTCGCAACTGTCCTGCAGGTCCTTTAGCTCCTGCGCACTCGGACCGCGCTGGCCGGTGAGCCCGAACACCGTGCCGTGCTCAGGCGAGGAAATGAGCGGCATAATGTTGTGCAGAAAGGCGCCGCGCGATTTCACCGCCTTATTGACGTCCACAAGGTGCCGATCGTTGATGCCAGGTATCATCACCGAGTTCACCTTACACAGGATGCCGCGCTCGGTGAGCATATCGAGCCCCTGCAACTGGCGTTCAGCAAGAATCTTCGCCGCCTCCCTGCCCTTGATGCGCCTGTGTTTGTAGAAAATCCACGGATAAATCTCAGCGCCCACCTCGGGGTCGATCATATTGATCGTGATGGTCACGTGATCGACATTTAAACTCTTGATCGTGTCAACATGGTCGGGCAGCGCGAGCCCATTGGTCGACAGGCACAACTTGATGTCGGGTGCGGCCTTCGAGATCAACTCAAAGGTCTTAAAGGTCTTCTCCGGGTTGGCGAGCGGGTCACCGGGCCCGGCGATGCCAAGCACGGTCATTTGCGGGATGGCCGAGGCCACTGCCAGTACTTTTCTTGCCGCCTGCTGGGGCGTTAGCTTTTCGCTCGCCACACCGGGGCGCGACTCGTTGGCGCAGTCGTACTTACGGTTACAGTAGTTGCACTGCATGTTGCAGGACGGCGCCACGGCTACGTGCATGCGCGCGTAGTGGTGGTGCGCCTCTTCGCTATAGCATGGGTGGTTTTTTACTTTCTCCCAGACTTCCGGTGCCAGATCGCCCTGTCCGGCCGCTGACCCGCAACTGGCTTTGCCACTTCCAGCCGACATCCCGCAGCCCTTATGCTCGGCCATTTTCTTCATGACCTTATCAAGTGGCTTCATTTCCTGCACGACGCCAATGCTGACATCGATTGCTTTCCTCATGTGTATCTCCGCTCTTGGTAGCTGACGAGACACCTGTTCATGACATGTGCCTTCAACTCACAATACGCCTGAGTAGCACAAAGCAATCGGCATGCCATGCGTGAATATTCCAACGAATCCGGACAAATAGCCGTTGTCGCGCGGGTGGTCTCTGTCGCAATATCGACACGACCGCGAAACATGTAGCGCTTTGTCGCGTTCGCAACAAAGCGCGGGCGGCGCTAGAGGTGCTTTATCGAGACGTTGTACTTCTTGAGAGCGTAACCGATCTGACGGGGTGTGAGGTTGAGCAGGCGCGCGGCCTTTGCCTGGACCCAGCCACATTGCTCCATCGCCCAGACGAGACGCGAGCGCTCCGACTGCGGCGGCTCCACACTGTCTGTCGCAGGGATCCCTGTACCCGGCATGGCGTGCGCTGACGGCAGACTGATCGGGATGTTGCGGGTGGATCCATGATCGTGCAGTGCCATCGACAGGCACTTGCCCTGCTGGCAGGGCAAGTCGAGTTCCCGAATGACATCGCCACGCGTCATGGTCGCGGTGCGCTCGATGCAGTTTTCCAGTTCGCGCACGTTTCCCGGCCAGTTGCAGTCGAGCAGAATCTGCATGGCTTCGGGCACGACCGACAACATTCTATTGTTGCCTTCGTTGAACTTCTCCAGAAAGTGCTCCACAAGCAGCGGAATATCGTCGCGCCGCTCGCGCAGAGCCGGGAGCGCTATCGTCACAACGTTGATCCGGTAATAGAGATCCTCGCGAAACGTTCCGCGCGAAACTGCTTCTTCCAGGTTGCGGTTGGTAGCGAAAATCAGACGTACGTCCACCAGAATCGCCTTGTTGCCGCCGACCCGCTCGAATTCCCGTTCCTGCAATACCCGTAACAGCTTGGTTTGGAACGATGGCGAAATCTCGCCAATCTCGTCCAAAAACAGGGTGCCGCCGTTCGCCAGCTCGAAGCGGCCCTTGCGCTCCTGGGTCGCACCGGTAAACGCGCCCTTCTCATGCCCGAACAGTTCCGATTCGAGCAGGGTTTCGGTCAGCGCCGCGCAATTGACTCGCACGAATGGCGCGTTGGAGCGCGGGCTGTGGCTGTGAATGGCGCGAGCGATCACCTCCTTTCCAGTGCCGGATTCACCGCGCAGAAGCACAGTGGCGCGGCCGGGCGCGGCCTGGTGGACCTCGGCGAATACCTGCTGCATGCGTTTAC
>JAKANU010000367.1 GCA_021812315.1 Pseudomonadota bacterium | reverse complement strand
CGCCACCACGCTCGACGAGTACCGCAAATACATCGAAAAGGACGCTGCGCTCGAGCGGCGCTTTCAAAAAATTCTGGTCGGCGAGCCTACTGTCGAAGCGACGATTGCCATCCTGCGCGGCCTGCAGGCGCGCTACGAAACCCACCACGGCGTCCAGATCACCGACCCGGCAATTGTCGCGGCGGCCGAGTTGAGCCACCGCTATATCACCGATCGCTTCTTGCCGGACAAGGCGATTGACCTGATCGACGAGGCAGCATCGAAGATCAAGATTGAGCTCGACTCCAAACCCGAAGTCATGGACCGGCTCGACCGGCGTCTGATCCAGTTGCAGATTGAGCGCGAGGCGGTGCGCCGCGAGAAGGATGAGTCCTCGCAGAAGCGCTTTGGCCTGATCGAGCTGGAGATTGGCAAGCTGCAAAAGGAAATTGCCGACCTTGACGAGATCTGGAAGGCGGAAAAGGCGCAGGCGCAGGGCTCGAAAGCGATCATGGAGGAAATCGAGAAGTTGCGCTTCCAGATCGAGGAACTCACGCGCAAGGGAGACTTCAACCGCGCCGGCGAGTTGCAGTACGGCAAGCTGCCGGGCCTGGAAAAACAACTCAAGGACGCGCAAACGCAGGAGGCGGGAAAGGCCAAGAACGCGAAGGACGGGGGGCGACCCCAGTTGCTTCGCACCATGGTGGGCGCGGAGGAAATCGCTGAAGTGGTGAGCCGCGCGACTGGCATTCCTGTGAGCAAGATGCTGCAGGGTGAGCGCGACAAGCTGTTGCTGATGGAGGGCAAACTGCACGAGCGGGTGGTGGGCCAGGATGAAGCCATCGCCGCGGTGGCCAATGCCATCCGGCGTTCGCGTGCCGGGCTGTCGGATCCGAACCGCCCCACCGGATCATTTCTGTTCCTCGGTCCGACGGGTGTGGGCAAGACCGAGCTGTGCAAGGCCCTGGCCGCCTTTCTGTTCGACTCCGAAGACCACCTGGTACGCATCGACATGAGTGAATTCATGGAGAAGCACTCGGTGGCACGCCTGATCGGGGCCCCGCCCGGCTATGTGGGTTACGAGGAGGGCGGTTACCTGACCGAGGCGGTGCGACGCAAACCATATAGCGTGCTGCTGCTTGACGAAGTGGAAAAAGCGCATTCCGATGTTTTCAACGTGCTGCTGCAGGTGCTTGACGATGGGCGCCTGACGGACGGTCAAGGGCGCACTGTGGACTTCAAGAACACGGTGATCGTGATGACCAGCAATATTGGCTCACAGATGATTCAGGGCATGGTGGGGCAGGACAGCGAAGATATCAAGGACGCAGTGACCGGCGAGCTGAAGAATCACTTCCGACCCGAGTTCCTCAACCGGATTGACGAGACAGTGGTGTTTCATGCGCTCGACGCCAAGCAGATCACGGCGATCGCAGCGATCCAGATCAAGGTGCTGCAGGAGCGCCTGGCCAGGATGGAACTGTCGCTGGAAGTATCGGCCGCTGCGCTGGCCGAGTTGGCCAAGGTCGGCTTCGATCCCGTGTATGGCGCGCGCCCGCTGAAGCGGGCCATCCAGCAACGCATCGAAAACCCGTTGTCGAAGATGCTTCTCGAGGGGCGCTTCATGCCCGGCGATGTGATTCCTGTGGATGTTGACCCGATCCACGCTCCCGGGCAGTTCAACTTCGCGCGAGTCGTGCATTGACCGGCGCACAACCTGCCGCGGTCAACCTGCCTGTTGAATCTGAATCGGGCGCCGTCACCGACACCTGGCGATCATTGCCGTGGCACTGAACCTTCCATGGACCCCTCGACTGCGACGGTAATCACGAAACTGCGTTCGAGGTAGATCCACATCAACATCGGTATCAGAGTTGGCAGCAGCAGATAGCCTATTTGGTATCCGAGACCAAAAAGATTCTGATCCAGGGCCGTAAAGTAAGTCGTTGACCGCGTCAGTTGGCCGGACTGCACGGCAATCGGAACCAGCCAGGCAAAGCAGACCCCCCACGCCTGAAACGGAACCAGTCCAAGGGCGCAAAGAGGAAACCTCCACCACAGGGCTTTGGCGCGCGAGGCGAGAAACAGCGCGAGCAACAGGGGCACGCCATAACAATAGCTCAGCACACTGACCTCCGGCGCGAGCTCGGCGATCCTCCCCGAGGCATGCGGCACGGTCAATCTGGTCAGCAGCGTCAAATTGATGCCATTGAGTTCGGTCCCATTGACCCAATGAGGGAAGAAGTACAGCATCACTTTGTCGGCGAGCCACGCGGCCGGCATCACGACGTAGTCGCGTGCCCAGTACCAAGCGGCTAGCGCCGGTGCCAGCCACAGCAAGGCGCGCAGGAAAAAGCCGGCGATGACGCTACGCGGCCTGGCCATCGCCGACCTCCCGGCGTGATTCGCCGCGCGCGACCTGGCGCACCCACACCAGCCAGACCACGAGGACATCGAGCATGATCAAGGCCTGCCAAAGATACAGATGCGCAAATCGGAACATGGCCTCGCTGTACTCGACGAGATAGAAAAGCGTGATCACGCGAATCACATTGAGTAGTTGGATCGCCAGAAACCCCAGAACGATGCCAGCAAGCCGCAGACGCCACCCGGCGGGGTAGGCCAGGATCGCGGCAATCAGAATCAGGGACGCTTCGATGCCATTGCATCCGGCTTCGATCGATACCCCGGTGCCGCTGACCGCGTGCTGCAGCACCTTGCCGTAGGCCAGTACACTTGGATCAAAAAAACTCACTGCCAGCGCGCTAAATCGTGCCAGCAGGCCAGTCCAGGGAACGACCAGCGCGTTTTGCACCGGCATGGTCAACTCCACCGCAAACAGGGCGACCAGGATTGCCAGAAACTTGAGCACGAACCGAAGCATGATGCACCACCTTGGTGGAAATCATAACTCGAGTCGGTCTTGAGGAAGCCGGTAGGGGCATGATGCGCG
>JAKANU010000055.1 GCA_021812315.1 Pseudomonadota bacterium | reverse complement strand
CGGTCTGCCACACGCACGTGAGAGGCTTTCTCCCGTAGCGCGCTCGACGCCGCCTTGATCCAGCCAAGGCGCCAGCCCGTGGCGCGTTGGCGTGGGGTGTGCCGAAAGCGGGGCAAGCCCGGCATTTGGGTTTGCCGGGGAGCTGGTCGCTAAAATTGCGGCAGGTAGCGACCCTCTCACCCACTTCAAGGATCCCATCATGGCACTCGTTTCGATGCGCGAACTGCTCGACCACGCCGCCGAGAACGGCTACGGCATCCCGGCGTTCAACGTCAACAATCTGGAACAGGTGCAAGCTGTCATGGCGGCCGCCGATGAGGTCGGCGCGCCAGTGATCCTGCAAGCCAGCGCCGGCGCACGCAAGTACGCTGGGGAGGCCTTCATCAAGCATCTGATCCTCGCTGCGGTCGAGGCCTATCCGCACCTTCCGCTGGTGATGCACCAGGATCACGGACAGAGCCCCGAAGTTTGCCAGGGTGCCATCGGCCTGGGTTTCAGTTCGGTGATGATGGATGGCTCGCTGATGAGCGACGGCAAGACCATCGCCAGTTACGATTACAACGTTGACGTGACGCGCAAGGTGGTCGATGCCGCTCATGCCCGGGGCGTGACCGTGGAAGGCGAGCTCGGCTGCCTGGGTTCGCTGGAAACCATGAGGGGCGACAAGGAAGACGGGCACGGCACCGAGGCCACGATGACGCGCGAGCAAATGCTCACCGACCCCGAGCAGGCGGCCGATTTTGTCAAACGCACCCAGCTTGACGCACTGGCGATCGCCATTGGCACCAGCCATGGCGCTTACAAGTTCACGCGCAAGCCCACCGGCGACATTCTGGCGATCGAGCGGGTCAAGGAAATCAACAAGCGCATTCCCAACACGCATCTGGTGATGCACGGTTCGAGCAGCGTGCCGCAGGAACTATTGGCGATCATCCGCCAGTACGGTGGCAACATGAAGGAAACCTACGGCGTGCCGGTGGAGGAAATCCAGCGCGCCATCAAATTCGGGGTGCGCAAGATCAATATCGACACCGACATCCGCCTGGCCATGACCGGTGCAGTGCGCAAGTTCATGTTTGAGAACCCGGAAAAGTTTGATGCCCGGGACTGGCTCAAGCCCGCGCGTGAAGCGGCCAAGGCCATCTGCAGGCAACGCTACCTCGAGTTCGGCTGCGAAGGCCAGGCCGGCAAGATCCGCGGCGACACGCTGAGCGTGGTCGCCAGCCGCTACGCCAAGGGTGAACTCGCGCAGGTCGTGCACTGAGATGGCTGGCGCGCTGCACACTTCGACGCTGACGACCTTGCCGCTGCTCGCGCGCGGCAAAGTGCGTGACAACTACGCCGTGGGCGAAGACCGCATCCTGATGGTCGCCAGCGACCGCCTGAGCGCTTTTGACGTCATCATGGGCGAGCCGATTCCGGGCAAAGGCGCACTGCTTACGCAAATGGCGCTGTTCTGGTTTGACAGGCTCGGACCAAACGGTCTGAACATCTGCCCGATCCACCTCGCCGGCGACGCACCCGAGAGCGTGGTCAGCGCGGCCGAGGTGGCGCAAGTGGTCGGCCGCTCGATGCTGGTCAAACGCCTCAAGCCGGTGCCGGTCGAAGCGGTGGTGCGCGGATACCTTGCCGGTAGCGGCTGGAAGGAGTATCAGCTGGGCCAGGCCGTGTGTGGCGTCAAATTGCCAGCCGGTCTGAAGAATGCCTCCAGACTGCCTGAACCCATCTACACCCCGGCGGGCAAGGCACAGGCGGGCCAGCATGACGAGAACATCACTTTCGAGCAAACGGTGGCGCTGATCGGCCTCGATCTGGCCACCCAAATGCGCGACATCAGTCTGGCGCTGTACAAGGCGGCAAGCGAGATCGCCGCGAAAAAAGGCATCATCATCGCCGATACCAAGTTCGAGTTTGGTCTGGACGCGCAGGGCACGCTGACACTGATGGACGAGGTGCTGACGCCGGACTCGTCACGCTTCTGGCCCGCTGAGAGCTACCAGGAAGGCATCAATCCGCCAAGCTACGACAAGCAGTTCGTGCGCGACTGGCTGGAGCAGGTTCGCATCGACGGCAAGCCCTGGAGCAAGACGCCTCCCGCGCCGCGCCTGCCCGCTGATGTGATTGCCAAAACAGCCGCCAAATACCAGGAAGCCTTGACGCGATTGACCTCCTGAGGGCCAGAAGAGCAGCAAAAAGTTGACAGCAAAAAAATAGTTGTTGACAACTTTAAATGAGAATGGTTATCATTCATCATCACTCAACTCTGTCTGGCAATACCATGTTTGCTGCTCTGTTCATTACCCTGCGCGAAGGCCTGGAAGCCTTCCTGATGGTGGCGATTGCTACCTTGTATCTGCGAAAAACCTCTCGGGATGCGCTCATGAGCGCCGTTCGGGTGGGTCTGCTGGTGTCGGTTGTCGGTTCGGCCGCCCTTGGCGTCGCGCTGTCACGGGTCGGCGAGATGTCCCCTCTGTGGGAGGGGCTGTTGGCGCTGTTGGCCGCGGCTGCAGTGCTGTGGTGCGTGCTGCACATGCGCAAGGTTGGCAAGCATATGGGTGCAGAAATTTCCCTCGGCTTGGGTCAGGCCTCGCTGTTGGACGGCAGCAAGGCGTGGTGGTCGGTCTTTGGCTTTACCCTGCTGATGGTGGGCCGCGAGGGCATCGAGACCGCCACCATGCTGGCTTCGTTGCTGGGCAATGCCGAAACGCGCGCCACAGCTGCGGGAGCGGCTCTCGGCTTGGGCGTCGCCGTGGTGATCGCCTTGCTGTGGGCCAAGTTCGGGCGAAGGGTCAATTTGTCGCGCTTTTTCAACGTCACTTCCGTTTTCATGGTCGCCTTTGCCGCCATGCTCCTGCTCAAGGCTTTCTATGAGTTCACGGAAATCGACCTGTTGCCAGGCCTCGACAACGCATACTGGCACGTTGCGGTGAGGGGCTGGGTCAAGGGAATTTACGCGCAGATTGCTTCAGTGTTGTTGGTGCTGGCGCCAACCGTGTGGCTGATCGCCGCCCACTGGCTGGAGCACAAACGTCAGGGTGCCGCCCTCGGCTCGGCGGCCTGACGCGCGCGCCGGTCGGCCGGGACCGCCTCAGCTCAACACCACGCTGCTCAGGCGTCGCCGGTAGCTAGCCACGGTCGGGTCCACCGGGGGGATCTGGCCGTCGGCGACCTTCACCTTGGGCGGCTCGATGATGTCGAGGATGGCCACGAAGGTCTTGCGCGCGAGTTCTTCGTTCCAGCTCTTGTCGCGCATCAGGATCTCCAGCAGTTCATCCATCGCCGCAGTCCACTGTTGCGCCACCATGCTCAGCTGGGCCTTGCCAAAGCGCGCCTCGAAGTCGCGCTTGTTGGCGGCAATTCTTGCATCGAATTGAGCTGCAGCGCCCGCCAGATCTGCATGCGATGCTGCGAAATCAATAGCGGTAAACCAACGCTGCAGGGAGTCCAGACGCCGCACCAGCGCCACCTTGGCGATGGCCGGTGCAAACGCCGCCCTGGCGACGTCCGTCTCGCCGGCCTGAAGCAGCAACTTGACGTAGTCAAAGCGCGCGTCATCGTTGTCAGGGGCCTTGAGCACGGTCTGCTGGAGCGCCTCGCGACGCGCCTGCGGATCGTCGTCGTCGGGCGCATCGCTGACCGATTCGGCGGTGATTTCGGCTTCAAGCACGTCGGCCGCTGGCACGTGCTTGTCCAGAAAAGCCTTGATCTGCCCCTCGGGCAGCGCGCCCATAAAACCATCCAGAGGTTTGCCATCCTTCATCAGCACGCAGGTCGGAATGCTACGGATGCCAAAGGCCTGGCTGAGTTCCTGCTCTTGGTCGGAATCGATCTTCACCAGCTTGAAGCGCCCGGCGTAATCCTTCTCGAGCTTTTCCAGCAGCGGCCCGATCACCTTGCAAGGCCCGCACCACGGCGCCCAGAAATCCACCAGCACTGGCGTTTGCATCGAGGCGGCAACCACCTCGTCATCAAAGTTGGCAATCGTGACGTTCAGCATTTTGTTTCACCTGGGGTAAAAAGTAGAATTCGGCTCTATGAAAACACAAATCGGTGTCGTCATGGGTTCCAGTTCCGACTGGGACACCATGCAGCACGCAGTCCACATTCTCCAACAGTTCGGGATTGCGCACGAAGCCAGGGTACTCTCGGCGCACCGCATGCCCGACGATATGTTCGCTTACGCGCAGGCCGCCGCCGGTCGTGGCCTCAAAGCCATCATCGCCGGCGCCGGGGGCGCAGCTCACCTGCCGGGGATGCTGGCAGCCAAGACCGTCGTACCGGTACTTGGTGTACCCGTACCGAGCAAGCATCTATCAGGCGTGGACTCGTTGCACAGCATCGTTCAGATGCCCAAGGGCGTCCCAGTAGCCACTTTTGCCATTGGCGCGGCCGGGGCGGCCAACGCCGCGCTGTTCGTCGTGGCGATGCTGGCCAATGAGGACGCCCACCTGCGCGCCAGCCTCGAGGCGTTTCGCGCCGAACAAACCGAAACCGCCCGTGGCATGAAACTGCCGCCGGTGCTATGAGCGGGCCAGACGCCGCCGGTACCAGTCTGTTGCCCGGTACCGGGACCAACGGCCAGCAAACGACCCTGGGTGTGATGGGTGGCGGACAACTCGGGCGCATGTTTGTGCAAGCCGCGCAGCGCATGGGTTACTTCACGGCGGTGCTCGATCCGGACGTGGCCAGTCCGGCCGGGCTGATCAGCCACTACCACATCCGCAGCGATTACAGCGACCAGCAGGGCCTGGCGCAGTTGATTGCGCGCTGCGCCGCGATCACCACCGAATTTGAGAATGTTCCGGCCCCGGCCCTGCTCAGCCTGGGCGCGCAACGGCACGTAGCACCGGGGGCTGATGCGGTCGCGGTGGCGCAGGACCGCGCGCTCGAGAAAAGACACTTTGCCTGGTGCGGCGTTCCCGTAGCTGCATGGACGCTGATTGAGACCCGCGCGCAGCTTGATGGCGCGAGCGACGAACTGTTCCCCGGTATCCTGAAAACCTGCCGCCTCGGCTACGACGGCAAAGGCCAGGTGCGCGTGGCCGATCGCGGCGCGCTGGCGCCAGCCTGGGCCGAACTGGGGGGCGGACGCTGCGTGCTGGAAAAGCAGCTCGCGCTGGCGGCAGAATGCTCGGTGATCGTGGCACGCGGTGCCGATGGCGTTTGTGTGAACTACCCGGTGCAGAGCAACCTGCACCGCAACGGGATCCTTGCGGTCACCTCTGTTTATGACGGAAATATCCCGTCAGAGCTTGCCGCACAAGCGATAGCAGCTACCAAATTAGTAGCAGAAAAATTGCAGTACGTTGGCGTACTGTGCGTCGAGTTCTTTGTGCTGGAGGACGGCAGTCTAGTCGTCAACGAGATGGCGCCGCGCCCGCACAACAGCGGCCACTACAGCATCGACGCCTGTGACGTTTCGCAGTTCGAGTTGCAGGTGCGCGCGCTGGCCGGCTTGCCGCTGACACAGCCGCGCCAGCACAGCGCGGCACTGATGCTCAACCTGCTGGGCGACTTGTGGGAGCCGCGCGCACCCGACTTTGCGCAGGTGCTGGCGCTGCCGGGCGCGCATTTGCATCTGTACGGCAAGCTTCAGGCCCGCGTGGGACGCAAGATGGGTCATCTGACACTCACCGCACCCGGCGCGGGCGAGTTGCTCGAGAGCGCACACACTGCCGCCAAGCTGCTTGGCATCGCCGCATTTTGAAGTCACCGGAGCCATGATTGTCGACGGCTTTGCTCCAGAATCGATAGCGTCTGGCGCAGACTGCATAAGCGCTGGCGGCCTGGTTGGCATGCCCACCGAGACGGTCTACGGACTCGCTGCCGACGCCTGCAACGCCAGCGCCGTAGCGCGCATCTTTGCCGCCAAGCGCCGCCCGGCGGAGCATCCGCTGATCGTGCATGTGGCTGACGCCGCCGGGGCTGCGCGCTTCGCGCAGCACGTGCCGACCTTTGCCGGGGCGTTGATGCAGGCGTATTGGCCCGGTCCGCTGACCCTGATCTTGCCGCGGCGCGAGGGTGTGGCAGCCGTTGCTGCCGGTGGTCAGGATACGGTGGGCCTGCGCTGCCCGGCGCATCCGGTGGCCCGCGCGCTGCTGCAAGCCTGCGCGGCGCGCGGCGTGCACGCTCTGGCTGCGCCGAGCGCGAACCAGTTTGGCCGCGTCAGCCCGACCACGGCAGCGCATGTACAGGACGAATTTGATCGCGACCTGTTGATCCTTGACGGTGGCGCGTGCAGCGTGGGCATCGAATCGACCATCATCGACTGCAGCCGCGGCGCGCCGGTCCTGCTGCGCCCCGGTGCCATCACGGCGGCGCAGGTGCGCACCGCCTGCGGACTCAGCGTGCTATCAAACGAGGAGCAGGCAAGGCTTGATGCATCTGCGCCACGTGCATCCGGAACACTCGAACAACATTACGCACCGAAAGCCAGGGTGCGCCTGATGGATGCGCGTGCGCTGCAAACCGCCCTGAATCTGCTCGGGCCCGACGTGGATCGCGGCACAGCGACGATTGCCACCTATTCGCGTGTGCTGCTGACCACCGCTTCACGCAGCGTGCTGCGTCGGCACATGCCCGACGACGCCGACGAAGCGGCCCGGCAACTGTTTGCCGTGCTGCGCGAGTTCGACGCTCAGGGCGCGACCCTGATCTGGGTCGAGACACCGCCGCCCGCGCCCGAGTGGGACGCGGTGCGCGACCGCCTGCAGCGCGCCGCCGCCTAGACCTAGAAGCTGTAGCCGACCGCCAGCGTCAACACCGACGGGTGGAAGGTGATCTCCGAGCTGCGCTCGATGCCCAGCGTGTTGCTCGTCATCTTGGTCTTGACCCTGGCTGTTGACCAGGCCCCGGTGAGCGACCACGGCCCGCCGAGCTTGAAGCTCACGCCGAGCTGCAAGGCCAGACCGACGGAGTCTTTGAGCTTGATGTTGGTCGAACCGCCGTTGACGGCGTCGTTCAACGCTGTCGATTCGGTCTTGTCAAAGGTGGTGTAGTTCAGACCAAGACCGACAAAGGGACGCATTTGACTGTTGGCGTCGCCGAATCGGTAGTTGGCGAACAGGGTCGGTGCCACCTGGCGCACCTTGGCGGCAACGCCGCCATCGAGCGCCGCGACGCTGCCCGGAACCGCTGCCGGATTGAGGACCACCAGCGAAACATCGTGCGTCGGTGGTACACCCAGCGCGAGTTCAAGTTCCCAGCGGTCGTTGATCTCGCGCGCGGCGCTGAAAAACAGCGTGGAGCGGCTTTGCACCTTCAGTCCGAGCGCGTCCACCGGCGTGAACGCTCCGGCGACCGGTGTTGCCGAGGAATTTGGCTCGACGCTGACCAGTCCCAGCTTGAGCGTGGTCGACTGCGCCAGCGCGCTGCCCGACGCAAGCAGAGCCAGTGCCGCAGTCGCGGCGCAGAAATAGGATGGTTTCATGGGTTTTGCTCCGTCGGGTTAGAACTGCGAAAAGAAGCCGCGTGCCGCTGCGTTGCAGTACGGCGGAACCAGGCCACCATGGTACGAAGCGGTGACTGCCGCTGCCGCGTTCGGGCCGGCGGCCGCAGCCGTTGCCGCCAGCGCATTGGCAAAGCCGACCTTCGCCGCGGCGAAAGGATCGGTCGCTCCGGTGGGAGGCGAATCGACGTCCAGCACGGTGACCAGTTTGGCGGTCACCAGGGGCGCCCAGACCGCGCCCATCAGGCCGGTGTTCAGACTGTAGAACACGGTCGGGTCGCCGTGACCGGCGCACAAAAGCACCGGCGCTTGCGGCGTCCAGCCGCGCAGGTCGTTCTTCACTGCGGCAATGCGCTGCGGGCTTTGCGCGCCAACCGCCGGCGCGCCGTTGGTAAAGGTCGGGAAGGCGCCGTCCGGATGCGCCAGAGCGTCCATCAGATAGCTCAGCCGCGCGCTGTTCTTGATCAGGTTGTTCGGACCAAAACCCATCGCAAACAGCGCGTCGGTTGCGCCGGTACCCGTCGGTGGCGTCATCGCCGCGAATGCCGGTGCCGGTGGCGTGCTGCTGAACAGGGCCAACTGCGGCAGCTTGCCGCTGCTGATCACGGTACTGAAGTCGTAGCTGCCGGGCAGCAGGGACTCGATGCCCGTGGCGTAGGCAGCTTCGTACAGGTCCGACGGCGTGTTGTACATATTGCCGTAGGCCTTTTGCCAGCTGGTGTAGATCATCGGCGTGAACACGGTGCCGCCAGCGTTGACCAGGCCGAAGTTGGTTGCATCGGACTGCGCCGCCAGGCCGTACGGGCCGGACATCGGGGCCGAAGCCGTGACCGGGATGCCCGCGGCCTGCATCGCGCGGTGCGCCGCCATCGCCACAAAGCCGCCTTGCGAGTAGCCGGTGATGAACAGTTTGGCGCTGGCACTTGTGGGTGCCATCAGTGTCGGCAGTGCCTTCTTGGCCGCGGCGAGCACGTCGATCATTTCCTTGGACTGCTGGTCGGCGTTGAGATACGGGTGATAGGTCAAGGTCGAACTGTCATAACCGGCGTAATTCGGCGCCACCACGATGTAGCCCTGCGCCGCGTACAGCGCGGCGAGCAACAGGGCTTCGGAATAGGCCGGATTCGTCGCGTCCGAGAAGTCCGCCAGGTTGTAGCGCCGGGTGATGTTGGTGCCGTGCGCGTACATCAGGATCGGGCGCGGACCTGCGCACTTGGCGTCGCTACCGGTGGGCACCATCAGCGCGCCCGAAGCATTGGTCGCCTCACCGGCACCGCCCACGGTGCCGTACTGGATGTATTGCACGTCGACGCCACAAGCAGGCGCTCCGGCGAGCTGCAGCAGGCCCATGCCGGCGGCGCTGGCCTGCAGCTTGGCCTTGAAGTCGGCCGCAGTCATCGAGGTAATGCGCGGCGGCGGCGTCTGGATCAGAGCGCCGCGGACCGGGTTGGCGTCCTGGGTGCCCAGGGGTCCGGAGCCTCCGCCACCGCACGCCACGACCAGAAGCGCAGCACCCAGCGCGGCCCATGAAGCCTTGAATTGAGTCATCCGTGTTCTCCTGAAGATTGACAGTAAGGGAAAGGGTGAAACGACCGTTCACTCTTTGATGCAGATCATAGGACTCAAACATAGACCAGCCGATCAGGGTAAACCCGCTGGCGCTGACGGGTGGATCAGTCGTCGTTGATGGTCCAGTCGACCAGTGCGTCAAAGGCCGCTCGCGCGGCACCTGCATTGGCGTGGTTCACGATGGCGACCAGGCTGTAACGCTTGCCGCTGGCGGCGCGAACATAACCAGCCACCGCGGCGACGTCGCGCAGGCTGCCAGTCTTCAGGTGCGCACTGCCGCGTACATTGGCGCGGCGGCGCTTGAGCGTGCCATCCACTCCGTTCACCGGCAGCGAGGCCATCAGCTCGGGCATCCATGCCGAGCCATAGGCGTGCTGCAGCAAACGAGCCAGCGCCCGGGCGCTGATACGCGAGTTGCGCGACAGGCCCGAACCGTTGTCGATTAGCGGCACATCATCATCGCCAAAGCGCTCACACCACCAGCGCCGCAGCACCTCGCGCGAGGCCTCGGCGGAGGCGGCGCGGGCGGGCTGCAACTGCGGCGCCGATGCCGACACCGCGCCGGCATCCTCGCCCGTGCCCAGGCTCAAGCTGAGGAACAACTGCTGCGCCATCACGTTGTTGCTGTATTTGTTGATGTCGCGGATCAACTCCGACAAGGGCGCTGAGCTGAGTTCAAACATCCACTCGGTCGACGCCGCCGCAGCGCCGGGCAATGGCAGGCGGCCTTCACGCACCGTACCGCCGAGCTCGCCACCGATCTCGTGCCACATGGCGCCCACCGCGCGCAGGTTGTAGCTGGCAGGGTCGGCATAGGCCACCGACCAGGTCTTCTCCGGGCAAGCCGCCGGAAAGGTGCCGGCGAAGCGGATCCGCAACGGGTCGGAGAAATCGGCCTTGAGGGCGGCACGATAGTCGCCACAACCACCGGCATCGGTGCCCGAAAGTGGCACCCGGACTTGCGTCTGCACACCCTGCAGCGCCGGCTCGTATTGCACCAGGGCGTTACCCGCGGAGCGAACCGGCACAAAGGTCATGACGACGGACTTGAAATTGATCAGCAACGCATCCGCGCCAACGTTGTACGGGCGCAGCGGCTCGCCGTCAAAGCTCGCCGGGTCTTCGCCGGGCGCTTCAAACGCGGTGCCGTCGAGCACGATGTCGCCGCTGATGCGTCGAATGCCCAGGGCCTGCACCCGACGCAGCAGCAGCCACAGACGCTCGACCACCAGTTTCGGATCGCCGCCGCCACGGATGTAGAGATTGCCGTGCAGCGTGCCTTCGCGCACCGGACCCTGCACATACACCGGCGTGCGCCAGGTATGGGCCGGGCCGAGCAGGTCCAGCGCAGCGTAGGTGGTGACCAGCTTCATCACCGAGGCCGGGTTCAGCGCCACTTCGGCGCGGTGGCTCAGGCGCGCCGCTGCCTTGCCCTGCACATCGACCACCAGCATCGAGACCGCCTCCGCCGGGATCCTGGCACGGGCCAGCGCCGCGCCGACCTCGGCCGGCAGGGCTTGCGCCAGCGCCAGCGGGCAGAGCACGACGGCGACGCATCCAAGCAAGCCCGTCTTCCATCTCATGCGCCCATTATCCCGCGCCTGCGAGTCGATCTCGGGCGCAGGATAATCCGCTCATGCCTTCTTCCCTGCCCGCCGATTCACCGTGTCCCCACGAGCGCCGGCCCGATTCATGAACCTGCTGGCATTTGACACAAGCACCGAGACCCTGTCCGTGGCATTGCAGCGCGCGCCGACCGGGCGGGAGTGCAGCGCGGCGCAGTGGCAACACACCGCGCCCGGCGCTGCGCAGACCTCGACGCAGCTGATTCCGGCCATCGAGGCGCTGATGGCCACCGCCGGGCTCGCGTACTCACAGCTCGATGCGATCGTCTTCGGCCGTGGTCCGGGCTCATTTACCGGGCTGCGCAGCACCTGCGCAGTGGCGCAGGGTCTGGCCTATGGCGCGCAGATCAAGGTGCTGCCAGTCGACACACTGCTGGCCGTGGCCGAGCAGGCACGTAGCGAGCATGCCAGCGCTGCCAAACACTGGCGGGTCTGCGCGCTGCTGGACGCGAGAATGGACGAGTTGTACGCATGTCGCTACGTTTTCAATAGCGGCTTGTGGTTGCAGGACGGCCCTTGCGCGCTGTTTAGCCCTGAAGATTTGGTTTTCGGCGAATGCCATGCACTGGCTGGCAATGTCTTTGATGGCTACGGCAAGCGCCTGGCCTCGGGCGCGCTGCCGCGATGGCACGCCTTGCCCAGCGCCAGTGCCCTGTTGCGCCTGGCACCCGCCCGGCTCGCGGCGGGCGCGGCGCTCGACCCCGCGCAGGCGCTGCCGCTGTATGTGCGCGATCAGGTCGCGCTGACCAGCGCCGAGCGCGCAGCACAGGTGGCACGGCCATGAGCGCCATGCCACGCCCGGGCGAAGTCCGCTTTGAAGCGCTGGCCGCGCCCTGGCTCGACAATGTCATGCAGGTCGAGCAGCAGACCTACGCGCAGCCCTGGCTGCGCGCCAATTTCAATGACGCCTTGCAGTACGGCTACCAGGCGCAGTTGTTGCTGGCCGGGGACACCTTGCTGGGATACTTCGTAGCCATGCAAGGGGTCGACGAGGTACATCTGCTCAACATCACGGTGGCCCCGCGCTATCAGCGCCAGGGCTGGGCACGCCTGATGCTTGATGCGCTGGCACTCTGGTCCCGGGGGCGCGGCGCGCAGTGGCTGTGGCTGGAAGTCCGCGTCGGCAACCTGCGCGCCATCGACATTTACGAACGCGCCGGCTTTCGCCGCGTCGGCGAACGGCGCGCCTACTACCCGAACGGCGATGCCCCGCGCGAAGACGCGCTGGTGATGAGCCTGCGCCTGTGAACCGATGAGGATGCCGGCATGAGCCTTGATCTCAACCCGCGTCAGCGCGCCATGCTGCGGGAGATGGGTGTGCGCGTCTGGTGGCCCCTGCCTTCGGCGCTGCCGCCAGATCAGACTGCTGCGCAAACCATAGCGGATTCCGCAGTGGATACGCGCTCTGCAACCAAGAAGCCCGTCAATAGCCTGGCGGAGCAGCGGGATCCCCAAGCACCCGCACCAGGTCTTGGCACTGTGTCCAGCATGGATTGGTCCGAGCTGCGCCAAGCCATCGCACGGTGCCAGGCCTGCGGCCTGTGCGCGGGTCGCCGTGCCCCGGTCTTTGGCGCCGACGCCCGCCAGCGCGCCGATTGGCTGGTGCTGGGTGAACCCGTGGATGCCGACGAGGAACGGGCCGGCGAACCCTTTGCCGGCGCTGCCGGCGCCTTGCTCGACAACATGCTGCGCGCCGTCGGTGTGAGTCGGCGTGCGGGCGCGGGGACACCGGCACCGGCCGAATCGGCCTACGTCACCAACTGCGTCAAGTGCCGCCCGGGCGCAGCGCGCAATCCGCAAGCCGCCGAGCTGCAGGCCTGCGAACATTTCTTGCGCCGCGAGTTGACCCTGGTGCAGCCCAAGGTCATTCTGGCGCTGGGGCGCTTTGCCGCGCAGACCGTGTTGCAAGGCAGCGCGCCCGAGCTCGCGGCGACACCGCTGGGCAAACTGCGCGGCACCGTGCATCGCTATCAGGGCATCGCCGTGGTGGTGAGTTACGCGCCGACGTCGCTGTTGCGCAACCCGCTGGACAAGGCGCGGGCCTGGGCCGATCTGTGCCTGGCGCGGCACACGCTTTCTACAATGTCACGATGAGCTTTCTCGACCAACTTGGCGCCGCCGAGCAACAGAATCACTCGCTGCTGTGCATCGGGCTGGACCCGGAGCCGAAACAATTTCCAGCGCGCTGGCGCGGTGATACGAGCAGGATCTTTGACTTCTGCGCCGCCATTGTTGATGCGACGGCCGACCTGGTTATCGCTTTCAAACCACAGATTGCCTACTTTGCTGCGCACCGCGCCGAAGACCAGCTTGAACGCCTGATGGCGCATATACGTTCGAACGCGCCGCAGGTGCCG
>JAKANU010000366.1 GCA_021812315.1 Pseudomonadota bacterium | reverse complement strand
CGCGGCGATGTCGCGCCCGATGATGCTGCCACCACTGCCCAAGCCAAGGTCGGTCTCGCCCTGGCCGCGCAACTCGATCATCGCAAACGAGGTCCCCGGTACCGGCAGGCGCGGCAACTCGCCCTGCGCGGCCATCAGCGCGACCTGGTTGTTGGCGGTGATGGTGTAGGTCTTGCCATTGATCGCGGTGTCGCGGCCGACCCGGAAGAAGTCGGGCTCGGGCAACTCGCGCTGGCTTTGCATCGTCGTGCTGAAGACGTAGGCGCCGTTGTCTTCGCTGAGAAAGGCGCTGCTGCCGTCGCTCAGGACCGCGTGCCACTCGGTCCAGGTTCCTTCGCCATATTTGTACTGCAAGCGCCCCACCAGCGTGAACGCCATCTTGTTCCAGACCCCAGAGGTCTGCAGTTGCAGCGGGCTGTGATCGTCAAAGAGTTCGGCCATCTTGCCGATGCGCGCCAGTGTTTCACCCTGGCGCACCACGGCGCTGTGGCAATAGCCGCAAACGGCATGCGTGGACTGGGCGCTGGCAAACTCGACCGGCGCGCCGCAGCCCGGACAGGGCGCCCGGTAGGCACGTTGCGGTGATGCTGTGGCCACGCTCTAGGCAGGGCTAACGGCTGTTCAGACCAGCTTTTTCAGCAACTCGGCCTTCTTCGCGTCAAACTCTTCCTGGGTCAGAATGCCCTTGGTCTTGAGATCGCCGAGCTTCTCCAGCGTTGCCATCAGGTCTTCGGCTTTCACGCTGGCCGTTGCCGCCGCCGGCGCGGCGCTGGCGCCAGCCCCCTGCAGCCCGGAGGACAGGTTTTGCGCCAGCACCTGACCGAGGGCGACACCGGCGCCAAGTCCCATGGCGCTGCCGGCAATGCCGCCACCACCCTCGCCTGAGGCCTCGGCAAATTTGGGAATGGCCTGCGCGGTCTGGTATTGCATGAACTTGCCCATGTCGTTGCCGACCATGCCCATGCCGATCTTCTGGTCGAGTACCTTCTGCAGATCTTCGGGCAGCGAGACATTCTGTACCGTCATGCCTTCGAGCTTCAAGCCGATCTTGGCGAACTCCGGCCCGAGTTGTGCCGTCAGTGCCTGCGCGAACATCGTCTGGTTGGAGGCCAGGTCGAGAAACGGGATACCGCTGGCGGCAATGGCGTTGCTGATATTCTGCAACACCAGGCCGCGAAGCTGGCCTTCCAGATCGGCCACCCCGTAGCTGTCGCGGGTTCCCGAGACCTCGGTATGAAACAGCTTGGGGTCGGAAACGCGGTAGCTGTAGTTGCCAAAGGCACGCAGGCGGACCGCGCCAAAGTCCTTGTCACGGATCGTGATGGGTTGTGGCGTGCCCCACTTCTGGTCCATCTGCTGGCGCGTGCTGAAGAAGTAGACATCGCTCTTGAACGGCGACTCGAAAAGCTTGTCCCAGTTCTTCAGGTAGGTCAGCACCGGCAGTGTTTGCGTAGTGAGCTTGTGCGTCCCGGGGCCGAACGCGTCAGCGGCTTTGCCTTCGTTGACAAACAGCGCCATTTGCGATTCGCGCACCGTCAACGAGCCGCCGTTCTGGATTTCCATGTCGGCCATCGGGAAGCGCCAGGCCAGCGTGCCGTCCGAATCCTCGGTCCATTGGATGATGTCAATGAACTGCTTCTTGATGAAGTCCATCAGTGCCATGGGAAACTCCTGTCGGTGAGAACGAGCAACAATGATACCCGCGGGCAGCGCCGCGTGCAGCACAATTTGGGCGCGCCAGCCTGGCCGCTAGACCAGCACGGCAGCAAGCGCGGCCAGGGCGGCCGTCTCGGCGCGCAGCACCCGTGGCCCGAGCGTGACGTCGACAAACCCCAGCGAGCGCGCTGTCGCAAGCTCGGATTCGGTCAGGCCTCCCTCGGGGCCGGAGAGCAGGCTCAGCTCCGCGTCCGCGCCATCGAGTTCGGCCAGCGCCTGGTGGATGCCGGGCACACCGGCACGCAGCGACAGCAGCAGGCGCGCGCCGGTGCGGGCCGCAGGGGCCTCGGCCCAGGCGGCAAAGCCGATCACCTCATGAATCAGCGGCACCCGGTTGCCGCCACATTGCTCGCAGGCTGCGATGGCCACGTTTTGCCAGTGGACAAGCTTTTTTTGCGCGCGCTCGCGGTTCAGGCGCAGGACGCTGCGCTCGGTCATCAGCGGCTGGATGCTGGCCACACCAAGCTCGGCGGCCTTCTCGACCAACCAGTCCATACGCTCGTTCGCGGGCATGCCCACGGCCAGATGCACGCCGCGGCGGGCTTCGCGTTCCAGTGCCAAGTGTCGTTCAATCTTCACGCGAACCTCACGACGCCCCATGTGCTCGATGGTGGCAACAAACTCGCCGGGGTTGGCAGCGCCAGGGTTCCAGCGGCCGTTGAACAGCCTGAGCTCGTCGCCCGGCTGCAGACGCAGGACCTGCACATGACGCGCGGCTTCGGGGCTGAGCTCAAGCGACTCGCCTTGCAGCAGCGCCGAAGGGCAGAAAATGCGTGGGCTCGAGCGTGTGTTCATACCCGGGTTTGCTACGAAAAAGAGAGCTGCTCAGGCATGATCGACAGGCGTCTCAGCCAAATCGGCTCTAGATTCTGCCGAACGTGTAGGCGCTATCCGGGCTGACACCTTCGACGCGCTCGACCAGTCGCAGCAGGGGTTTGAGTTCGCGGTAGCGCGAACAGGTGGCACGGATGTAATCGATGAAGCGCGGCGTGTCCGCGAGGTACTGCAGCTTGCCGTCGCGCAAGGTCAGCCGCGCAAAGATGCCCGCCACCTTGAGGTGCCGCTGCAGTCCCATCCACTCGACGCCGCGATAAAACTCGCCAAAGTCCGTACCCACCGGCAGCCCCGCCTTGCGCGCCTTCTCCCAGTAGCGCACGGTGATATCAAGGCAGAACTCCTCTTCCCAACTGATGAAGGCGTCGCGCATCAAGCTGGCAATGTCA
>JAKANU010000365.1 GCA_021812315.1 Pseudomonadota bacterium | reverse complement strand
TGCTGCTCAAGGCGTTCCAGCGGTTGGGCTACTTCCCGGCGGTAGACGAAGTACCGGCAGTTATTGTTCAGCATGTCCGCACCACTGCTGGAATCGACCCCGAGATGTTCCCCACCTATGCCGAGGCGCGTACCTTGTACCGTCATCACCAGGCGATCCGCGAGCGCCTGGGCGTCTCGGCCTGGGGCGAGGAGGGACGGCGGGTGGCGGGTGACTCGATGGCAACCGCCGCGGAGGTCATGGATAACCCGGCCGACCTTATCAACGTCGCCATCGAGGAGCTCGTGCGCCAGCGCATCGAACTGCCGGCCTTCAGCACCCTCGACCGGCTTTCCCGGCGCATCCGTACCCTGGTCAATGGCCGATTCTTCGAAGCCATATTAGCTCGACTGACCGAGGTCGAAAAGGGCCAACTCGACGCATTGCTGGAAGTCGGCAATAGCCCCCAGAAGAAAAGCCTCTTCTTCGCTCTTAAGCAACTCCCCAAGCGCTCTTCTCTGGAGCACCTGCAGGACCTGCTCGACCATATCGTCAAGCTGTCGAACACTGTGGGTGCCGACCATCACCTGGCTAACATCCCCAACACCAAGATCAAGCATTTTGCGGCTGAAGCCAAAGCCCTTGATGCCGCCGAACTGAAAAAGTTCGCCCCGCCCAAGCGCTATGTGTTGGTCCTGAGCCTGATCCAGCGCGCCCGCATCCAGGCCCGCGACGACTTGGCCGACATGTTCGTCAAGCGCATGAACCATATCCACCGGCGTGGCAAGGACGAGTTGGAGAAGTTTCGTATCCGCTATCGCCAGAAGACCGAGCATCTGGTCGCTACCCTGGCGGACGTAATCCAGGTGTTGGATGACCAGCCGGAGGATGCCGAAGCCGGCCGTAGCATCCGATCGCTGCTCTCGAACCGCGGCGGCGCCCAGGCCCTGCAGGAGGACTGCACCGCCATCAACGCCTTCAGCGGCGACAACTATTTTCCACTGCTGTGGCGCTTCTACCGCAGCCATCGGGCGACGTTGTTCCGTATGGTGCATCTGCTGACCATGACCTCGACCAGCGAGGACCAGTCGCTGATGCAGGCGCTCGACGTGCTGCTCGCTTATGAAAACCGCAAAGGCGCGTGGATCGACGAGGCGGTGGACCTGTCCTTCACCAACGAACGGTGGAAACGCACGGTGCTGGTGAAAGTCGATGACGGCGAGCGGATCAACCGGCCACACTTCGAAGTGTGCGTGTTTTCCGCGTTGGCGGCGGAAATCAAGTCGGGCGATGTCTCTATCCAGGGATCGGAAGCCTATGCCGACTACCGCGAGCAACTGCTGTCCTGGGAACAGTGCGAGCCACTGGTCGCAGACTACTGCGCCCAACTGGGTTTTGCCGCTGACGCGGCGGGTTTCGCCACCAGCCTGCGTGAGGGTCTAGCCGAAATCGCCGCGACAGTGGACACCGACTTTCCCGAAAACAAGTCGCTGGGCATTGATGAGTCCGGGCTGCCGGTGTTGAAGCGCAGCACGCCCCGTGAGCCGAAGGCGTCGGCCCGCGCCTTGGAAGCGGCCCTCCTGGAGCGTCTGCCGGAACGCAACGTCATCGACGTGCTCTGCAACGTGGCGCATTGGACGAGTTGGAGCCGACATTTTGGGCCGCTATCCGGGTCGGACCCCAAGATCGATAACCCCGGCGAGCGCTACATCCTGGCCACCTTCACGTACGGCTGCAACCTTGGGCCGATGCAGGCATCCCGCCACCTGCGCGGAGCGGTGACGCCGCACATGCTCTCGTTCATCAACCGTCGGCACATCAATGCCCACAAGCTCAACGCGGCGCTGCGGGACATCATTAACCGCTACCACGGCTTCCAGCTCCCCAAGGTCTGGGGTGAGGGCAAGTCGGCTGCAGCCGACGGGACGAAGTTCGATATGTTCGACCAGAACCTGCTGGCGGAATACCACATCCGCTACGGCGGCTATGGCGGCATCGCCTACCACCACGTCGCCGACAACTACGTAGCGCTGTTTAGCCACTTCATCCCCTGCGGCGTCTGGGAGGCCGTCTACATCATCGAGGGACTGCTGCAGAACAAGTCGGATATCCAGCCTGACACGGTGCATGCCGACACCCAGGGGCAGTCGTCCCCGGTCTTCGCACTCGCCTATCTGTTGGGCATCACGCTGATGCCGCGCATCCGCAATTGGCACGACCTGGTGTTCTTCCGGCCGAGCAAGGAAACAACCTACGAGCACATCGACAGCCTATTCAAGGACGCCATCGACTGGGACTTGATCGAGACCCATTGGAAGGACCTGTTGCGCGTGGTGCTCTCCATCAAGGCCGGGAAAATTTCGTCGTCGACGCTTTTGCGCAAGCTGGGCAACTACAGCCGCAAAAACCGGCTCTACCAGTCCTTCCGTGAACTCGGACGAGTGGTGCGTACAGCCTTCCTGCTGACCTACATCTCCGACCTGGAACTGCGTGACCAAATCACCGCGACCACTAACAAGGTCGAAGCCTACAACGGGTTCTCCAAGTGGCTGTTCTTCGGCGGGGAAGGGGTCATCGCCGACAACGACCCAGAGGAGCAGGAGAAGATCATCAAGTACAACGACCTGGTGGCCAACGCCGTCATTTTCCACAACGTGGTGGACCAGACCCGCATCCTGCGCGACCTCAAGGCGGAGGGTTTCCCCATCGCACGCGAGGACGTGGCCACGCTGAGCCCCTACGTCACCAGTCACATCAAGCGTTTTGGCGATTACATCATTGACGCCGACGCGGTGCCGGAACCGATTGACCCGTCGCTGCCGATCTGAGTGAAGAGGGGGTCGTGGGGCGAGCCACTCGGGCTCTATGTCCTGTTTTTACACGTATGTCGGCTGTACCCGTAGTCGGCAAAGCCAAAGCCCGGCAGCGGGAATTCGCGGATGGCCACGCCGCGCGCTGCGTGGAT
>JAKANU010000054.1 GCA_021812315.1 Pseudomonadota bacterium | reverse complement strand
ATCTGCCCGGAGATTCTGACCCGCCCGATCGGACAGGTGCTGATCCAGATTGCCAGCCACGCCCTGTTCCTGCAAAACCTGAGCCCGTATACGCATGGTGTGATCAACGGCGTGACCTGGTCGCTGGCGCTGGAGATGCAGTTCTATGTCGCGCTTGTCCTGTCGGTTGGCCCGCTGGTCAGGCTCGGCGCCTGGCGCACGCTGTGGCTGCTGGTGGCCGTGTCATGGGCTTGGCGCTACGCTACAACATTTGTGCTTCCACCAGGCCAGGCCATACCGCACCTGCAGGTGATCTACACGACGCAACTCCCCGGGACTCTGGACGAATTCGGCATGGGCATCGCGCTCGCTTTGTTCTTGCACAAGGGTCAGGGACTGTGGGCGCGCGGTTTACAGCTTTCGTGGAAGAACTCGGGTCTCTGGTTTCTCGGCTCGGTTGCCTTGCTTCTCGCGGCGGGCGCGGTGTTTCTGAGCCACGGAAATTATTGGGGCGACTACCTCATGATCGTCTTCTGGCGCACGCTGCTGGTGACCGGATTTGTGGCTGCATTGGCGACCTTGATCACCTGCCCGCTGCATGGCACCGGCTTGTTGCGGCCGATGCGCTACCTTGGAAAGATCAGTTACGGAATATATCTATGGCATTTTCCCGTTCTGCTGGCCTTGTTGACGTTGCCGGGCCTGCGCGGCGGCCGGCTGTTCCTGGCCTTATTCACAGGCACAGTGGCACTGGCGTCACTTTCCTGGTATCTGTTTGAAAAACATTGGATCAGCCCATCGACCGCGACACGACCAAGTCAGTCACGACGTATTCAGCCGGACGAGCGAACCCGCCCCTGAACCGGATACGCCGGATCGGTGTAGCCTGGCGTTGATGGATGTCCCGGTCTGACCAGACCGTCGACCAGCGCCTCGTCCTCAGCACTGATTTCATACTCCAGAGCGGGCAGATAATCCTGCCACTGCGCGAGCGTGCGCGGCCCGGCAATGACCGAGCTGATGACCCGATTGGCCAGCACCCAGGCGCAGGCGAATTGCGCCAGGCTGACGCCCTTTTGCCCGGCATGCGCCTTGAGTTGCTGTGCGATCAGGAGCGACTCCTGGCGAAACTCCGTTTGCGCCAGGCGCGGATCGGCACGCCCGGCGCGACTCTGCGGCTCAGGCGCCACGCCGCTTAGATATTTGCCGGTGAGCACGCCTCTGGCAATCGGGCTGTAAGGTGCGACGCCGATGCCATAGTGTGCGCAGGCCGGCAGCACTTCGACTTCGGGCATGCGGTTGAGCAGGTTGTAGTAGGGCTGGCAAATCACCGGACCAGGCAGGCCCATCCCGGCGGCCAGATGCACCAGCTCGGCGATGCGCCAGGCGCGGAAGTTGGAGACGCCCCAGTAGCGGATCTGGCCAGCACGCAGCATGACGTCGAGCGCTCGCAGAGGCTCTTCAAGATTCATGCCGTCATAGTCCCGGTGCAGGTAAAGGATGTCGACAAAATCCGTCTGCAATCGGCGCAGACTGGCCTCAATTTCGCGCAACATCCAGCTGCGCGAATACTCGCCCTCGTTGACGCGCTCGGACATCTTGTTGCCAAGCTTGGTCGCCAGCACCCAGTCGTGCCGCTGGCCCTTCAGCAAGCCACCGACGATCGACTCCGCCTCACCTTTACTGTACACGTCGGCGGTGTCGATGAAGTTGACGCCGCTGGCATGCGCGTCCGCCACGATGTGGGCGGCCTCGGCCGCGCTCGTCTGGTCGCCAAACATCATGGTGCCCAAGCACAGGGCGGAGACTTTCAACTGGCTGTTGCCTAAATGACGGTATTGCATGCTCAACCTCTGATCAATCGATGCAATGGATTGTGCTTGATAGCCTGATCCCACCTATTGCACCAGCACCGGCACGCGCGGCGCCAGGGCGCACATCAGCTCATACCCGACGGTTCCCGCGCTGTGTGCAACTTCGTCAATACTTAGCACCGCCCCGCTGGCGGCGCACCCCCACAGGGTCACTTCACTGCCAATCCCCGCGCCGGGCACCGGCGCCAGATCGACCACGATCATGTCCATGCTCACGCGACCAAGCGTTCGGGTGCGGATTCCGTTGACCAGAACCGGCGTGCCGGTGGGCGCGCTGCGCGGGTAACCATCGGCGTAGCCGCAGGCAACGACACCAACGGTGATCGGTTCGCCGGCCACATAAGTCGAACCATATCCGACGCTATCGCCCGCCACCAGAGCCTGAGTAGCTATGATTTTTGCAGCAAGAGTCATGCATGGCTGCAGACCCCAGGTGACCGCGTTGTGTTCGGGGAAATCCGGCGCGCTGCCATAAACGGCGATCCCGGGCCGCACCCAGTCAGCCCCAACCCGATCGACGTCACGATGACGCAGCGTAGCCGCGCTGTTGCCCACCGTCCGCTCCCCCGGCAAATCCTGACTTGCCGCACCAAACACCGCCATCTGAGTGGCGATGCCACGAGCACCATCAGCGTCGCTGAAATGCGTCATCAAGGTGATTTCATCGACCTGAGCCAGGGCATTCAGACGCGCCCACGCGCCGCGGTAGCGCTGCGGCGCAAAGCCGAGCCGGTTCATGCCCGAATTCATTTTCAGGAACACGCGATGCGGGAGATGCGTCTTGTGCGCCGCAAGCATGTCAATCTGCTCGTCGCAGTGCACCGTGTGCCACAGACTCAAGGACGAACACAGTTCCAGGTCACGCGGCTCAAACACGCCTTCGAGCAACAGGATCGGCCCACGCCAGCCCAAAGCGCGAACACGCTGCGCTTCCTCCAGATCGAGCAGGGCGAATCCGTCGGCCCCGCGCAGACCCTCAAACGTCCGCTCGATGCCGTGGCCGTAGGCATTCGCCTTGACCACGGCCCAAACCCGTGCGTTGGGCACGCTGGCGCGAATCCGCGCGAGATTGTGGCGCAGAGCCTGGTTGTCGATAGTGGCGTGGATCGGGCGCGGCATGGTGCGATGACGATGGCAAAGGCAGAGAGGGATTTTGACAGCTTGCGGACGTGCTATAACCCGGCATCGTTTGGAGCCCTGAAATCATAACCAATGCCTCAGTCCGGCTGATGCGCGCCTCGAGACAATGAAACGCGGTTTTTTTACCATCATGTTGGCGCAGTTCTTCAGCTCGCTGGCAGACAACGCGCTGTTTGTCGCTGCCGTGCAGTTGCTCAGAAACCACGCCGCCGCACAGTGGCAGCAAGCCGCGCTGGTGCCCATGTTCGCGCTCTTTTACGTGGTCCTGGCACCCTTCGTGGGCGCCTTCGCCGACTCCATGCCCAAAGGCAGGGTGATGCTGCTCAGCAACTTCATCAAGGTCGCCGGCTGCCTGCTGATGCTGTTTGGCACGCACCCGCTGATGGCTTACGCGGTGGTCGGCCTGGGCGCAGCCGCGTACTCGCCGGCAAAATATGGCATCCTCACCGAGTTGCTGCCGGCCTCACAGCTGGTCAAGGCGAATGGCTGGATCGAGGGCTTGACGATTGCCTCCATCATTCTGGGCGTCTTGCTCGGCGGGCAACTGGTCGGACCGGTGTTGTCACCCTGGCTGCTGTCGTTTGACTTGCCCCTGATCAACACCGGCATCGAAACGCCACCCGAGGCCGCCATCAGCGTGCTGATATTCGTCTACCTGCTGGCCGCCTGGTTCAATCTACATATACCCTTGTCGGGCGTCGAGATGCGCCCAATGCCGCGACGCATCACTTCGCTGTTGCCGGATTTCTGGGCCTGCAATGCCCGCCTGTGGCGAGACAAACTCGGCCAGATCTCACTGGCCGCGACCACGCTGATCTGGGGCGTGGCCGGAAATCTGCGCTTCATTGTTTTGGCCTGGGCGGCGGCGGCGCTGGGTTATTCGGTGACACGCGCCTCGGCACTACAGGGCGTCGTCGCCATTGGCATGGCTGCCGGTGCCGTGATTGCCTCCCTGAAGATGCGGCTCGAGGACGGCCCGCGCGTGATCACCCTGGGCATCGGCATGGGCCTGTTGATCATCATGCTGGTCTTTATCACAAACGTGTGGGTGGCGGCACCGTTCCTGATTTTGCTCGGGGCAGTGGGCGGCTTTCTGGTGGTGCCGATGAATGCCTTGCTGCAGCATCGCGGTCACAATCTGATGGGCGCCGGGCGCTCGATTGCAGTGCAGAACTTCAACGAACAAACCTGCATTCTCGCGCTGGGCGCCGCCTACAGTCTGTCGACCGGTCTAGGCTTGCCTACGTTTGGCGCGATCACCGTGTTCGGGTTGGTCATAGCCGGGTTCATGTGGCTGATCAAGCGCTGGCATGCCAACAACTGCCTCATGCATCGCGCCGAAGTTGAGCAGTTGCTCGCCATTGCCCGCAGTGACCACCGGCATGCGGCAGACGTGGCGGTCATCCAACCGCATCCGCATCAACGTTTGGCAGATATTGATCCCCTGAACAAGCCCGATGACTGATGTCGCCTAAATTATTGGCGGCGGCGGCCCTGACCTTCAACGCCTTTCTCTATGGCGTGTCCTGGTGGCCCTTTCGGGCGCTGCAGGACCAAGGCCTGCATCCCCTGTGGTCGACCGCGATCATCTACGCATTCGCCGTCCTGTGTCTGGTGCTGCTTCGGCCGCGCGCGCTGCGCAAGCTCCTTCTGCACCCCGAGCTGTGGTGGCTGGTGCTAGCTGCCGGTCTCACCAACGTCGGCTTCAATTGGGCGGTCACGGTTGGCGACGTGGTGCGGGTCGTGCTGTTGTTTTACCTGATGCCGGCCTGGGTCGTCCTGCTGGCCTGGCCGCTGCTGGGCGAGCGGCCCGGCGCGGGCTCGCTATTGCGACTCATACTGGCACTTGCCGGCGTGGTGATTGTCCTGAAGACGCCATCCTCTGCCTGGCCCATTCCGGAAAATCTGGCCGACTGGCTGGCACTGATGGGCGGCTTTTGTTTTGCTCTGACCAACATCCTGTTGCGCCGACTCAAGCACACGCCAGGCGAGTCGCGCATGCTGGCCATGTTTGGCGGTGGCGCGTTGATGGCCGGTAGCGTTGCGATTTGGGGCATGAGCCTGGGCACGATCGCCGCGCCGCCGACACCCAATCTGGCATGGGCCGGTTTGGCTCTGCTGATCAGCCTGGCCTTCCTTGCGGGCAACCTTTCCCTTCAGTACGGCGCGGCGCACCTGCGCGCGAGCACCACTTCGATCATCATGCTCTCGGAAGTGATTTTTGCCAGCATCTCCTCGGTGCTGCTGGGGACCGGCGAGCTGTCGGTACGCACCTTGGCCGGTGGCGCGCTGATACTTTTGGCCTCACTGCTGGCGGTGCTCTCCTCGGGCGCAAAGCGCACCACCATCAACAGCGCGACTGCGACCCATCCGTAACCCGCGGCGCAGGCCTTGAGCAGCGCCAAGCACGTTCCAGCGTTCCTGCAAAAAAAAAGCCCGCCTTGCGGGCGGGCCTTGTTTCAACTTGACGCCAAGCTCAAATGCCTGGCGTGGCTAGATAGGCGGCGATGTCGGCGAGGTCTGCGGCGGTGAATTTACCGCTGTACATGGACATGCCACCCTTGTTGCTGCTGATGGCACCCGAGATCACCAAGGGAGCGTTCGCGCCGTTGAGGATCTTGTTCATGCTCGGCGGCATGCCGTGGCAGTTATTGCAGGTGTTGGCTGTGTAAAGCGCCTTGCCGTTAGTTGCCGATGGTGTCGGTGTCGGTGTCGGTGTCGGTGTCGGCGTAGGCGTAGGCGTAGGCGTAGGCGTAGGCGTAGGCGCCGGTGTCGGTGTTGGCGTAGGCGTCGGCGTCGGCGTCGGTGTCGGTGTCGGTGTTGGCGTAGGCGTAGGCGTAGGCGGTACGCAGCTTGACACTACCGGGGCCTTGGATTTGATGGCACTGTCGCACTTCTCATCCATCTTCCCGTCCTTGCACGACTCCTTGACCTTGCTGTCCTCGGATGCCTTGTCAAAATCTGACAGCTTGTCGAGCATGTCTTTCTCGATGCTCGACTCCTTCTTCTCGCTTTCAGATTCTTTCGAGTCATCGCACTCCTTCGCAGAGGACGAAGGTGCGCTCTTGAGCGCACTTTGCGTGCTGACGACCATCAGGCGTGCCACCTCACCGGCCTTCTTGTGCCCGGCGCTTTGGTCGCGCACGGCGATGAAGTTGTCAAACACCGAGACCGTCAAACCGGCGTTCGCCTTGACAAAAGCTTCCGCCGCGTCAACGCTGGTGGTGATGCCTTTGGCCTTGTCCGCGGCGATCTTGGCCTGAACCATGTTGGTCAGCGGACTGATCACCGCCAGTTTGCCGGCTGGCGCCTTGAGCGTGTAGGCAACTTTCACCGGCCCGGTATCGGAATCGACCGCGTCAGTACCGATCATTGCCAGCAGCGTGGTGCCAGCCAGGCCGGCGCTTGGAATCGCCAGCGTGACCTTGCCGCTGGCATCGGTGCGACCCTGGACTTCGCCGCTGTCGCACACGCCATTGTTGTTGGCGTCGATGCACACCAAGGCATTGGCGATCAATCCGTCCATCACGGTGGTTGTCACGGCCGTCGTGCCGGATAGAGCGCTGTCGGCGCTGCCCCCGCCACCGCAGGCGGTGAGGGTCAGTACCGCCGCAGCGATCAGGCTCAGGGTGAGTTGTGGTTTGCTAAGTTTCATCGTCAGACTCCAGTGGTTAAAAATATGCCGCAAGCAGCTTTGTGGGAAATTTTCCCTAAATATCGCGTATTCATGGATAATTGTCAAGTCCGAAATTGATTTTGGGAAAAAAAACCAAAATTTGCATGTAACGAGTTGTTCGTGCACAATGCGTCCGAGAACCGCCAGCGAAATACATGAGCCAACGAGCCAGCGCCCCTGATGTGGCCGCACCATGTGCGCCGGGACTGCCCGAGCCCGCTCTGGCCGCCGAGGCGACAGAACGCATCCTGAAGCCGCTGGCGCGCCTGATGATTGACCACGGCCTGCAGTTGCCATCGCTGGTCGAACTGTTGAAAAAGACCTTGGTTGAGGAGGCGGTAAGCAGCTACGGTCTGAGCGACAAAGGCAGTTCTGACAGCCGCATTGCCCTGCTCACCGGGGTGCATCGCAAGGACGTGAAGCGCTTGCGCGAAACAAGTGTTACAGCCTCGGTAACCGATACCATGCTGCCGGTCGCGGCCTCGGTGGTTGCGCGCTGGATCAGTGAGCCAAGATTCCTGAATGCCGATCGCACGCCCAGGGCACTGGCGCGCACGCCACGCCGCGGCGTCACCGGAGAGCCGGATTTCACTGCGTTGGTGGCGGAGGTCAGCAGTGATGTTGGTGCCCGCGCGGTGCTCGATGAGCTCGAGCGCCTGGGCGTGGTGCAACCCTGCCCCAACGGCCGCGTGGCCCTGGAATCAAGCGCCTTTGTGCCGCGCGAGGGTCTTCGCGAATCGTTTCACTTTCTTGCCGCCAGCGTCAGCGATCACCTCAGCACCGCGGTGCACAACCTCTGCCCGCAGCGCCGTGGTGCGCCGATGCTCGATCAAAGTGCCTTTTCACAGGATTTGTCGGCCGAACAGGCCCAGCAACTACAGCAGCAGGCGCGTCGCCTGTGGGCCGAGGTCTTGCAGGAGTTCCTGCAAACGGCCACAGTGGCCGAGCAGCGCAGCCAGGATTCCCAGGGTGAGCGGCACCGCGTCCGCTTAGGCGTATATTTTCACGACAGCGTGCAAGCGGCACCACCCCACGTCAAGCCCAAGGCCGTCGCCAAGCGCAAGAGTAAAAGGAAATCAGCGCAATGATTCAACCATCCCCAGATCATCCGTCGCTGACGCGGCGCAACTGGCTGGTCCTGACTGCCGCCGCAGTCAGTGGCTGCGGTGGCGGTGGCGCCGCTGTCGCGCTGCTGCCGGGCACGGGCGGCACCGGCGTTTTTGCCTTGGGTGCCATCGCCGGTTTCGGCAGTGTCATTGTCAGCGGCATCAAATTCGATGACCGAAGCGCCTCGGTTCAAATGGACGGAGTGAGCGCCAGCGCGTCCCAATTGCGCCTGGGTATGGTGGCCAGCGTACAGGGTGAGCGCAGTGCCGACCCCACCTTGGGGGTCGCCAGCAGCGTCGAGGTCTGGTCAATCGCCCAGGGTCTGGTTTCGCAGAGCAGCAGTGGCCAGTTCACGGTGGCCGGCATGACCCTGCAAACCGACGGCGCAACTCTGGTCTCTGGCATCAACTCGGTCGCATCGATCGTGCCGGGCCTGCGCGTGGCAGTGTGGGGTTTGCCCTCGGGCGCATCGAGTTGGCTTGCAACCCGCGTGGCGGTGGTCGAGGATCTGACGCTGGTCAGCACCGGCGTGCTGGCAATGGTCGCCAGCCAGCGCTCAGTCAATGGGTGGATGCTCTCTGGCAGCGCAGCTGACGGTCTGAGCGCGGGGCAGTTGGTCCGGGTCCAGGGCACTGCCGCGGGGATGGGCAATGCCATGCTCATCAGCAGCGTCAAAGTTCTCGATCAGGGCAGCGCGGCTCTGCCGCAGGGCGAAGTGGAAATTGAAGGGGTTGTCACCAACGTCGCCAGCGCCAGCGCGTTCACTCTCGGCGGCTTGAGCGTGGAGACGACGGGCGCGATCGTGAGTCCGCCAGGCGCGCAGATTACGCTCGGCGATCGCGTCGAGGTGCACGGCATGTGGCTGGGCGGGGTCCTCAAGGCATCCCGGGTGGAAATCGAAAACCAACAGACCCTGCAGTTGGCAGAAATTTCGGGCTTGATTGAGGTATTTAACGGTCTGGGTGATTTCGTGGTCCGCGGACAGCGTTGCAACGCACTCAGTGCCAGCATCAAGAATGGTGCGGCGGCCAATCTGAAGGTCGGTGTCAAGGTCAAGGTTGAAGGGCAGGCATCAGGCAACGTCCTGATGGTCACCGAGCTCTATTTCCTCGGGTAGCGCACGAGCCACGTGGGCGCCGGTCGGCAACCCACGCCAGTCAATGGCGCGCCGCGCGCAAATGCGCAGCCGCGTCGAGCAGACTGGCGCGCGTGGTATCCCAGCCCAGACAGGCGTCAGTGATGGAGACGCCGTAGCGCAGGTCCTGCACGGCACCGAGTTTCTGATTGCCCTCAAACAGATTGGACTCGAGCATCACGCCCTTGATGTTGTGGTTGCCGTCGCTGATCTGATGCACAACGTCCTTGAGGACCAGCGTTTGCAATGCGTGATTCTTGCGCGAGTTGGCGTGACTGCAATCGACCACAATATTCGACGGCAATCCGGCACTGGCCAGCGCCGCACCGGCTTGGGACGTGGCCACCGAGTCGTAGTTCGGGACCGCGCCGCCACGCAGAATCAGGTGCCCGAAGGCATTGCCGCGGGTCTGCGTGACCGCCACCTTGCCTTCACCGTCAATGCCCAAAAAGGCGTGCGGTTGCGCCGCCGACAACATCGCGTTCAAGGCCACCTCAAGATTGCCATCGGTGCCATTCTTGAACCCCACCGGGCTCGACAAGCCGCTGGCAAGTTCACGGTGCGTCTGGCTCTCGGTGGTGCGCGCGCCAATGGCGCTCCAGGCGATCATGTCGCCCAAATACTGCGGCGTGATCGGATCGAGCGCCTCGGTACCACAAGGCAACCCCATGTCATTGAGGTCGACCAGCAGTCGGCGCGCCACGCGCAGGCCTTCGTCAATCCGAAAGCTGTCGTCCATGCGCGGATCATTGATCAGCCCTTTCCATCCGATGGTGGTACGCGGTTTTTCAAAGTAAACCCGCATCACGACAAACAGTTGATCGGCCACTTCATCGGCCAACGCCTTGAGCAGATGGGCATATTCCAGGGCCGCGCGCGTGTCGTGAATCGAGCATGGCCCAACCACCACAAACAATCGCGAATCGCGACCCCCGAGGATGTCGGCGAGCGTGCGTCGTGCCGCGCCGACCGTCTGCGTGGCCGCAGCGCTGGCGGGAATTTCTTCGTGCAACTGACTCGGTGGCAGCAACGTGCTTTGCCAGACGATGTTCAGATTTTCAAGGGCGGTGGGGAACGTCATGTCGATTCAGACTTGGAATGTTGATCAATTGTGGCTGCAAAGCTTGTCGCACAAGCGTGAGCAGCTATGGATTTTATAGTGTCGAAGGGAGCAAATCGTCGAGCAGTTCGATCCAGTGGCGCACCGGCGTGCGCGTGCCGCTTTGCAGATGCGAAATGCAGCCCATGTTCGCCGAAACGATCAGGTCGGGCTCACCTGCGTCAAAAGTCTGCGCCAGATGCCTCAACTTGCGATCGCGCAGCTGATAGGCCAGCTCCGGGTTAAGCACTGAATAGGTACCGGCCGAGCCGCAGCAAAGGTGTGACTCGGCACCGGTGACCCGGATATTCAAGCCCAATGTCTGTAAGTGGTGTTCGACCCCGCCGCGCAGCTGCTGGCCATGCTGTAAGGAGCACGGCGGATGAAAGGCAATCGTTCCGACTCTGGCTGCCCCCGCTGCATCGAGCTTGCCAGCGAGTTTGGCGCTGAGCTCGGGCAGCCACTCGCTGAGATCGCGCGTGAGTTCACTCACCCGCGCCGCCTTGGCGGCATACTGCGGCTCATCAGCCAGGAAGTGAGCATACTCCTTGACTGTCACGCCGCACCCCGAGGCGTTCATGAGGATCGCCTCGACGCCCGGCCCGGCTGGCGGTGCCTGCAGATAGGGCCACCACGCGTCGATGTTGGCACGCATCTGGGCCTTGCCCCCGTCCTGATCGTTCAGGTGAAACTTGACCGCGCCGCAGCAACCTGACTGGGGCGCGACCACGCACTGAACGCCCGCTGCATCGAGCACACGGGCGGTGGCGGCGTCGATGTTCGGTGCCATGGTCGGCTGGACGCACCCCGCGAGCAGCAGCACCTTGCGCGCATGAATCCGGGTCGGCCACCGACCTGCGTCCTGCGGTTTGGGCACCTTGGCCTTGAGGGCGGCGGGCAGCAATGGGCGCACCCACTGCCCCAGCTTCATGGCCGGGCCAAACAGTGGCGAAGGCAGGCCTTCCTTGAGCACCCAGCGCAAGGCCTGCTGCGCCGGCGCGCGCCCGACCCGATCCTCGACGAGCTTGCGTCCGATATCGAGCAAATGCCCGTAGTCAACCCCGGAGGGGCAAGTGCTCTCGCAACTGCGACAAGTCAGGCAACGATCGAGATGCATCTGCGTCTTGCGGGTCGGTGCCTGGCCCTCGAGAACTTGCTTGATCAGATAAATGCGTCCGCGCGGCCCGTCGAGTTCGTCTCCGAGCAACTGGTAGGTCGGGCAGGTCGCGGTGCAAAAACCGCAGTGCACACACTTGCGCAAAATGGCCGCAGCGGCCGCACCGTCGGCGCTGTCCTGGTAGGGTGGTGCAAGATGCGTGTGCATGGCTTCGCAGCGGTGGCCCGTGGCTGCTAGAGATCCGGGTACAGGCGGGCGCGGTTCAAGATGCCTGCCGGATCAAACTCGTGTTTGAGTCGCCGGTGAATCGCTTGGAGTGCCGGCGTCAATGGGTGAAAACGCCCCGCAGAGCCCGCCTCTCCTGCGTAAGGCGCTCTGAAAAGAGTAGCGGACCCACCGGCTTTGGCTGCCGTCTCGCGCAGTGTTTCCCGTGCCGACGCAGGCGCCCACAACCAGCGCTGGGCACCGTGCCACTCGATCAATACCGGCTTCGGCGTCTCCAATACGGGCGCGGTTTGCGGCACCGACAAACGCCACAGCCCCAGCTCCGGCGCCCCCGCGTTGAAAAACGGCAGGGTTTGATCGCGACACGCAGCCCAATGCACCTCGGCCTCGGCGTCGTCAACGCGACCAACCACGCCCGCGCATCTCTGCAAGTCGGCGCTCATGCGCACACTGGCCGCATCCACCGCCGCAACCGCGCCGCGCAATCGGACCCAGAGGATGCCGCGCGGCGCACCGGCAACGCCGTCTGGCAGCCAGCAACTGGCATTCAGCGGCAACGGCTGACCACCCCAACGGTTGAGCAAATCGAGCGCGGCCTGCTGTCCGATGCCGGCACACCTGAGCGTGGCCTGCGCGGGGGCACGCGGCAAGACCTTGAGCGATATTTCGGCGAGCACGCCGAGCGTTCCCAGAGCGCCGACCATGAGCCGCGAAACATCGTACCCAGCCACATTTTTGATGACCTGGCCACCAAAAGTCAGCAACTCGCCGCGGCCATTGATCAGGGTGACGCCAAGCACATAATCGCGCACCGCACCGACGCTGGCGCGTGCCGGACCGCTCAGACCTGCGGCCACCATGCCACCGCAGGTGGCGGCGGAATCGGCACCGAAGGCCGGTGGCTCAAACGGCAGACACTGGCCCTTTTCAGCCAGGGCCGCTTCGAGTTCGGCCAATGAGGTGCCAGCGCGCACGGTTACCACCAGTTCGGTGGGTTCGTAACTCGTGATGCCATGCCAGGCGCCGAGATCCAGCAACTCGCCTTGCAGCGACTCACCGTAAAAGTCTTTGGAGCCGCCCGCGCGGATTCGCAACGCGGTGCCATCGGCCGTGGCGGCGCGAATGCGGTCAGTGATCTGCTGCAGCGTCGAATCCATGGCGCCACATCTTAGTTCACAAATGAAGTCCGCCCCTCAACACCGGCCAGCGACGTGGCCAGGGCAATTAGGCAAGCAAAAGGGTCCGCCTCGCGCAAGCGCGGGCGGACCCTTCCCTGGAGACCGTACTTATCGACTGTAAGCGGTCTCGCCATGCGAAGTAATGTCAAGTCCTTCGCGTTCATCTTCCTCACTCACGCGCAGGCCGATGGTCAGATCAACCAGCTTGTAGGCAATCACGGAGACAACCCCGGACCAGACCACGGTGGTCAGCACCGCCTTGAGCTGAATCCAGACCTGATCGGCCACCGGCACCGAAGCCGCCGTCGCTGTCACCCAGTCGCCGACCGCGCCGGGGCCACCCAGTGCCTGAGAATTGAAAACACCCGTCAATAACGCACCGACGATGCCGCCGACGCCGTGCACACCGAAGACGTCGAGCGAGTCGTCGGCACCAATCACCTTCTTCAGGCCATTGACACCCCACAGACAGGCGAAGCCGGCAATGAAGCCGATGACGAT
>JAKANU010000364.1 GCA_021812315.1 Pseudomonadota bacterium | reverse complement strand
GTCGGCAACCTCCGTCGCGAAAGCACAGGCCTGCTCCAGCAAGGACTCGGCCGACGCAGCCATCTTGTCAAACAGCTTTTGCCCCGGATACATGGCCAGCATCTCGCTCTTGACTGCCTCTCCGCTGACGATCATGTTCAACGCGGGCTCGATGCCCAGAGCCCGCGGCAGGCGTTGCGTACCTCCGGCACCCGGCAGCAAGCCAAGTTTGACTTCGGGAAGAGCCACGCTGGTACCCGGCGCAGCGATGCGGTAGTGGCAACCCAGCGCCAGCTCGAGTCCGCCACCCATGCAGACCGAATGAATCGCGGCAATGACCGGCTTGGCCGAGTTCTCGATGGTCAAGATCACGCTCAACAAGTTGGGCTCCTGCATCGCCTTGGCGCTGCCAAACTCTTTGATGTCCGCCCCGCCCGAGAACGCTTTGCCCTCGCCGGTGAGAACAATCGCCTTGATGGAGGTATCTGCATTGGCCTTGACCACACCCGCGGCGATGGCCTGTCGGGTGGCAAAACCCAAGCCGTTGACCGGTGGGTTATTCATTGAAATGACGGCGATATTGCCCTGTACTTTGTAGTCGGCGGTCATGCTTGAAGTCCTTCGAAGTAAAAATAGTACGGTCGTTCGATTCGGTGATTGTAAGAACAATCGAAATTCCCGGCACCGACGCTTGTCACGGGTGGGACAAAGGCGGCGACGCTGACCCGATGGTCTGAACCATCTCGGTCAAATATACCTGACGAAACTCAGGCGGCATGCGGCGTACCCGCCCGCTGCTGATCTCGATGCAGACCAGGTCCCAGCGGCCACGCACCACGGTCTGGCCATCCCGGTCGCGGATCAACTGGAATCGACGCTCCAGGGTCAATTTGCCGTCACTGGCAAACAGCCAGGTGCCCAGCGTCAGCTGATCGTCGAGGGCCGTGGGCAACAGGTAGTCGTACTCACCGCGGCGGATCGCCATCGCCCGGTCCAGGCGCTGATAATCGATCAGACTCAGTCCCCTGGCCTCGGAATGAGCCCAGCCGATCTTCTCGCACCACCGGACGTAGACCGCATTGTTGGTGTGATTCAGGCCATCAATGTCATCGGCGCAAGGCTGGACAGTCATCGTAAAAGGCTGCGGATAGTCCCAAGGCAACATGATTCAATGTCTCGTCAATCCGGTGCCACGCCGTCAGGCGTAGCAAACAGCACGTCGGTGAAGCCAAACTGGCTGAAGTCACGCATACGCATCGGATACAACTTGCCGATCAGGTGATCGCATTCATGCTGCACGACCCGGGCATGAAAGCCATCAACGACGCGCTCGATCGGATCGCCAAACTGGTCAAAGCCCTTGTATCGCACACGTTGGTGGCGCGGCACCATCCCGCGTAAACCCGGCAGCGAGAGGCAGCCCTCCCAATCCTCGATTTCAGGCAGGGTCGCACCACTCTGCGCCGATCCCAGCGGCGTGATCTGTGGATTGATGAGAATGGTTCGCGGTACCGGCGGGGCCTGTGGATAGCGTGGATTGCGCTCGCCAGAACCAAAAATGACGACTTGCAAATCGACGCCAATCTGTGGCGCAGCCAGGCCCGCACCGTCGGCGGTGAGCATGGTATCGAGCATGTCGGAGATCAGCAGGTGCAGAGCGTCGGTATCGAACTCCAGCACCGGCTGGGCCTGGCGCAGCAAGCGCGCATCACCCATGCGCAAGATCTCACGCAGCGCCATCGAGCAACTCCTTCAAGCGGGCTTCATCGATGATGCTGAGCCCGAGTTCGCGTGCCTTGGTGAGCTTGCTGCCGGCCTCAGCACCGGCGACCACCCAGGCGGTCTTCTTGCTGACCGAGCCGGCCACCTTACCGCCCGCGGCTTCGATCAGGCTGATTGCCCGATCGCGGCTGAGCGTCGGCAGGGCTCCGGTGATGACCAGGGTGCGCCCGGCGAGCGGTCGTAGCGCGGCACCGGCGCCCTCACCTTCGGGCCAGCTGACGCCACAGGCACGCAGTTGCTCGACGACCTCACGGTTGTGGGCTTGGTCAAAAAAGGTGCGCAAACTCTGCGCCCCCACTGGCCCAATATCGCTGACTTCGAGCAACTGCTCGAGCGAGGCGTCCATGACCGCGTCCAGCGTTCCAAAATGCCGCGCCAATTCCTTCGCCGTGGCTTCACCGACGTGGCGAATACCCAGACCAAACAGAAACCGGTTCAAGCTCGTTTGCTTCGATTTTTGTAGCGCCTCAAGGAGGTTCTGCGCCGACTTCTCGGCCATTCGCTGCAAATTCACCAGAGCCACCAAACCCAGCCTGTACAAATCCGGCAGCGTGCTTACGATGCCTGCATCGACGAGCTGATCAACCAGTTTCTCGCCCAGGCCTTCGATCTCGACCGCGCGGCGCTGGGCGAAATGCAAAATGGCCTGCTTGCGCTGGGCGCTGCAATACAGACCTCCGGTGCATCGATAGTCAGCCTCGTCGGGCTCGCGCACGGCTGCGCTGCCACACACCGGGCACTGATGTGGCATGACGAAGATACCCGCTGATTCGTTGTCACGCGGCAGCACCACGCGCACGACTTCAGGGATCACATCGCCGGCGCGACGCACGATCACGGTGTCGCCGACACGCACGTCCTTGCGCTGCGCCTCGTCCTCGTTGTGCAGGGTCGCGTTGGTGACGGTCACGCCACCCACGAACACCGGTTCCAATTTGGCCACCGGCGTGAGCTTGCCGGTGCGCCCGACCTGCACGTCGATGCCCAGGACCCGGGTGAGTTGTTCCTGGGCAGCAAACTTGTGCGCCACTGCCCAGCGCGGCTCACGGGTCACAAAACCAAGGCGGCGCTGCAAATCAAGGCTGTTGATTTTGTAGACGACACCATCAATGTCAAACGGCAAGCGATCGCGCTGGTGACCGATGGCCTCGTGGTACGCTATCAATTCAGGAGCGCCGCACACTGTCTGCACAAGC
>JAKANU010000363.1 GCA_021812315.1 Pseudomonadota bacterium | reverse complement strand
CGGCAACAGAGCTATCCTGGTCGAAGGGATTGCCGAGGCACTACTGTTGCCGGTGCTGGCGCAAAAGATTGTCTTGGTCGACGATGCCGACGGATGGCTCCGGTTCAAGGGAACCGTCATCGTACCGATCGAGGGTGTGGACTTCCGCCCCTATGTCGAGGTACTGCTGCGGCCGGTTGACGGCGCATGCATCGCCGACCGGCTGATCGTGATCACCGACGCTGATCCGACAGTGTTGGGGAATCGGAAGGTCGATCTTGAAAACCTCGCCGCGACCCATGGCGCGCCGCAAGCGCTGACGGTGCTGACCAATCAGCACACGTTGGAGCATGAGATTTTCGGAGCGGGTAACGAGGCCTTCTTGAAGAGTGTGTTTCTTCGGCTGCACCGCAACTCGCGTCAGGACTGGACGAACCGGATAGAGGGCGTCGCGGTTCAGGAGCGTTCCGACGCGTTCCTTAAGCTGATCGAGGCGAAGAAAACCCGCAAGGGCGATTTGGCCCAGGCCATCGCTGCACGTATTGCCGCAGGCGAACCATTTGTCGTGCCGCACTATCTTGCCGATGCGATTCGTGGTGCTGCGCAGGCATGATTGGCATTCACGGCCTGACGGCTGAGCAGGAAGCATTCGCCACGCACGTCGGCGGTGCCTTCGTACATGCCTGCCCCGGTGCCGGAAAGACCCGTACGATCATCGCGCGCCTGGCTAAGATTGCCGCCACGTTGCCGCCTCGTCGCGGCGTTGCGGTACTCTCCTTCACGAACTCTGCCGTCGATGAGTTTCGAGAGCGCTGCCGGGTTGCAGGACTCGGCCCACTCTTGAAGCATCCCAGCTTCATGGGAACGCTCGATGCATTTGTCCGGCATTTCGTGGTGCTCCCAGGCAGTGCGGCAACAAGCACGATGCGGCCGATCATCCTCGATAGTTGGGACACTCTCGGCATAGAGGTTCGGTTGTCGGGGCAATTCGCCTTCCGAGGTGATGCGGTGAGCCTGGACCTGTTCGACGCGGAAACCAACGTCATTGATCCAGCGAGAATTGGGCATGCAGGACTACGAAACCATGTGCGCCAGCATCAAGCCAGGTATCAACAGGCTGCGGCACAACGGCGACGTGGCTTGCTGCAGGCCGGCTATCTAAGCGCTGGCGATGCTCGCGTTCAGACGCTGCAGCTGATTCGTGATCCAGTGAATGGCGGTGCGCTTGGTCGCGCACTGGCGGCACGTTTCCACGAAGTCATGGTGGACGAAGGCCAGGATTGCAATCCGCTTGATCTGCAGATCCTATCGTGGCTCAGAGAGCACGGGGTGCATGTCATTTTCGTGTGTGACCCGGATCAGGGGATCTATGAATTCCGCAACGGCAATCCTGCTGGTGTTCAGATATTCAAGGAGACGTACCCCGTTGAATCACATCGAGGGCTGACAGGGAATTTTCGCAGCAGCCCTGCGGTTTGTCGGTTGGCCGCCACGCTTAGAAGCGCGGGCCACGTGGATCAGTCCGTCGGCGACACTGCGAATGTTGCGCACCCGATTTTGCTTCTCTCATACGGCGGCCGAGGACCGAGTGCGACGATCGGCCGGGCCTTCCTGGATCGGGTCGCTGAACTTGGTTTGGATTCAACTGACGCGATCGTTCTGGCGCATTCGGGCAAAGTCGCGCAGCGTGCCGCTGGTGGAGTGGTTTCCAGCGATTCGAACGGAAGCTCGCGGGTTGAGTCGCTGGCCCGAAAAGTGGCGGAGTTCTGGTCACCTGCCGCAACGGCCCGATCAAAGGAATCAGCGATCCAAGCAGTGGAGACGTTGTTGTTGGACCTCATGGGATTGCGTCAGGACAATGAGCATCTGTTACGTGCAGTCGAGCGCGGTGGAATGGATCGGCGAACGCATCGACGATGTGCGTTGAGTTTACTCATGAGCCTTCCAAAGGTGTGTGGGAATGCCGACGCTGATCGGCTCGCCTGGATTGCCTGTGTGCAGGCAGAGACGGAACGGCTGAATCTGCCTTTGCCGGCCAGAGTGACCGTGCGTAACTTCTTTAGGCGGCCAACTAACGTGCAATGGTCGCACCACCTCCAAGTCCCGGTCGAGCTCGGCCTGACATGCGCCAAGATTCACGAGGCGAAAGGCCGCGAGTACGGTGCTGTGTGCGTCGTGATTCCGCCCAATCGGGCTCCTGAAAACCGGGGTGAAGCTCTATTTGACTCGTGGGAGACCCGCACCGATGCCGAGGCCAAGCGTGTGCTCTACGTTGGCTTGACGCGCGCCCAGCATCTGAGCGCGCTTGCGGTGCCAGTCGCTTTCGCTGATCGTTGTGTCGCAGTACTGGTCGCTGGTCAAGTGCCCTACACAAGAAGGGACTTATGAGGCTCCGCGGATTGCCTGTCAATCGTCAATCTGCGTCGCCTCCGCGTCAATCGACAGCGAGTGTTTAACGCGCTGCGACCGCGAAGAAACGTTGGCTGAGGTCGACCTGAATCCTGAGGGACTGACCGCCGAGATCACCCGGCTGGTGAAAAAACGTAGGCTGGCCAACCCTCGCCATGGCTTCTATTTGATTCTGCGTACCGAAGACCCGATGGCTGGTGCTCAGATCCAGTTCCCTGATCGTCCATTGAGAAATACAAGGGAATCGATGCACGTCTTGCAGCAGCTCAGAATCGAGGATTTCAGAAGCATATAGAGCGCTGATCTGACGTTTGACAGATCGTACGCGACGGAGCCATCGGTCCCGTGTGTGCTGGTCCATCAATCCGCTTGCATTTGGTCAAGCCGTTCCTTGACCTCGCGCTTGCCCATCTTCCGGACGGCCGCAAAGACTGCGAGCTGCTCGGCTTTCGGGCGCGACGTGCCGGCTTCCCAGTTGTAGATGGTTTGGGCGGAGACGCCCACCAGCGTGCCCATCTCCCGCGCCGATAGTTCGAGACGCGTCCGCTGCGCACGCACACCCTGCGGCTTGAATCTCA
>JAKANU010000362.1 GCA_021812315.1 Pseudomonadota bacterium | reverse complement strand
GCCAGAGCGAGCAAGTTCACAGCATGTTCGAGCGAATCCATGGCCACCCACGCCGTCAGCCGTGCAGCGGGCATGGGATGGAGCTTGATCGTTGCCGCCGTGATGATGCCCAGCGTACCCTCGGACCCGATGAACAGATCGCGCAGATCGTAGCCGGTATTGTCCTTTCTCAGGCCAGACAAACCATGCCAGACTTCGCCATCGGCGCCAACGACTTCCAGACCCAGACAAAGCTCGCGCACATTGCCGTAGCGCAAGACCTGCGTGCCCCCGGCGTTGGTCGCGAGATTGCCGCCGATGGTGCAGGTGCCCTCGGCAGCCAGACTCAGCGCCAGCAAGAGCCCTGCCGCTTGCGCGTGCTCCTGAAGGCTTTGCAGGATGCAACCGGCTTCGACCGTCAGCGTCAGATTCTCGATGTCAAGGCCGCGGATCCTGTTCAGGCGCTGCAGACTCAGCACGATCTGCCGGCCCGAGGCGTCCGGCGTCGCGCCGACGACCAGTCCAGTGTTGCCGCCCTGCACCACAATGCTCACGCCGCCGCCGGGATAAGCCGCGCAAAATGCCGCACAGGCCTTGACCACGTCACGGACCTCCTCTGTCGAACCCGGGCGCACCACCGCCAGCGCCCTGCCCCGCGCGCGCTTGCGCCAGTCCTGCTCCCAGGCGCTGAGGTCGCCCTCGCTGAGAACCTGATCAGTGCCAACGATCCGGCGCAGTTTGGCCAGCAGCTCACGCATCGCTGCCACTCCTTCGCGCCGCCACAGCCAGCCGCCACCGTACATGCAAAGCGCAGGCCGCAAACAGACTCAGGCTCAGCGCCAGTTCGACTGCTGCCAGACGGGAACTCTGCGGCGGGTCGCCCGCCGTGCGCACGACACCCTCGGCAAAATAAATCCAGACCAACAGACTCAGCCAGCGATACGTGCGCAGTCGCATCTTCAGCAATCCCGCCAGCGGCAGGCACAGCGGCAAGACCTTCAGCGCCAGCCACGACCCATGCGGACGGATCGGCGCCAGAACCAGTTCCCAGGCAAGCCCGAGGCCGATCAGAGCCAGCAGGCTAGCCACCGCCCACCACCGCGTGATGAGCACCAGGGCCGGGAGTGTTGGTTCTTTCGGCATGAAGATGGCATCATAGCGGCCATGACATTGCCATTGAATCCGCGCGTCGCCGCCCGCCTGAACTGGCGCCAGCGATTCGAGAAACTGGCTGCGAGCCTGTCGACATTTCCCTGGCGGACCACGGCCCTGACCCTGCGTGAGCGCTTTCGCGAGGATCGACTCGGCCTGACGGCAAGCAGCCTGACATTTACCACGACGATCGCGCTGGTGCCCCTGATGACCGTAGCGCTGGCAGCGTTTACCGCTTTTCCGATGTTCGCGAAGTTCCAGACCGTGTTGCAGCAGTGGCTGCTGGAAAGCCTGATTCCCGACAACATTGCCCGCCAGGTGCTGGGCTACCTGACACAGTTCGCCGGCAAGGCGAGCCGGCTCGGCGTGCTCGGCGGCGCGTTCCTGGTCAGCACCGCGCTGGCCCTGGTGCTGACCATTGACCGAACGCTCAACAACATCTGGCGCGTGCGGACCCCGAGGTCGCTGGGGCAAAGGGTGCTGATTTACTGGGCCGGCATCACGCTCGGACCGCTGCTGCTCGGCGTCAGTCTGAGCATCACCTCCTACGCGGTATCGGCCTCCAGCGGGCTGGTCGGTGTCATGCCCGGTGGTCTGAGACTGCTGCTCGACATCGTTCAATTTATTCTCATGTCCTGGGCCATGGCGGCCATGTACTACTACGTGCCCAACACGCAGGTGCCCTGGAGCCACGCCTGGGCCGGTGGGCTGTTTGTCTCGGCAGGCTTTGAAATCGCCAAGAAATTGCTCGCCCTGTACCTGGGCAAGGTGCCCACCTATTCGGTGATCTACGGCGCCTTCGCGACGGTACCGATCCTGTTGATGTGGATTTACGTGGCCTGGGTGATTGTGCTGCTGGGCGCCGTCATGACCGCCTATCTGCCCGGACTGCTCAGCGGACTCGAGCAACGCGAACAGGGGCACGGCATGCAGTTTCAACTGGCCCTGGAAGCGCTGCAGCAACTCGATCGTGTTCGCACCACGGCGCAGAGGGGATGGACCATCGAGCAACTCGGGGCGGCGCTGCGGGTCGATCCCGTTGAACTCGAACCGGTCCTGGAGACCTTGACGACGCTGGACTGGGTTGGCTTGCTGCGCGAGGAACCGGCAGACCAGGCCGGACGCTACGTGCTGCTTGCCGATCCCGATGCAACCCCTCTGGCGCCCTTGCTGGAACGCCAGCTGCTGCCAGCTACTGACTCGACCAGACATTTATGGGAAAACTGTCGCTGGAACGCTCTGCTATTACGTGATGCGCTATGAATACAATAGCGCAGCGAACCATCTCAAGCACCAGACAGGAACTCGCTCAGGGCGCTTAGCAAGGGCTCGGGAGTCTCGGTCATCTGGTGGTGCCCGCCGGGCAGGTACACCACGCGCGCATTTTTCGCGCCTCTGATCAGACTTTGTGCGGCTTTGGGCGGTGTCATCTGGTCGACACTTCCCAACGCAAACAGCACCGGGCAGCACACCTGCGCCATCGCCGCCTCGCCGTTGCTGTAACTGTCGCAAGCCTTGAAACCGGTATACAGGGCATTCACCGGATGCCCGCCACTGGCCAGCACGCGCCGCCCCAACGCCATCGACGCCCCATAGACCCAGGTCCCGGGACCCAGCGCCGAAGGCGGTGGCGCCAGCGTCGAGCGCGAATAGACGTTCATCATTTCCAGCGCCTTCAGCGGCGAATCGCGTGACGCATCGAGTAGCGCGGGTGAGACCTTCATAGGAAAGGCCGTGCCCACCAACACCAGGCGGTTCACGCAAGCGCCCAGTCGCGCCGCGGCTTCGAGCGCAATCAGCGAGCCAAAACTGTGACCAACCAACGCAGCTTGCTTCAATCCC
>JAKANU010000053.1 GCA_021812315.1 Pseudomonadota bacterium | reverse complement strand
CAAATCATGCGCCGCTTGGCTTCCATCAAACCAGGACAAGACTGACTGCGGCGTGTTGCAGTGAGCCTGTATTTCAGTCACACCGCTGGCCATGCAAATCGGCGTTGACCAACTCACGAGCCACTTGCGCCAGGGACTGGTGGGCCTGTATACGCTGCACGGCGACGAACCACTGCTGGTGCAGGAAGCGGCCGATGCGGTTCGCGCGGCGGCCCGTGCCCGGGGGTTCACCGAGCGCAGTTTGCACACCGTGGCGGGTGCCCGCTTCGATTGGAGCGAGGTGCTCGCGGCCGGGGATACCCGCAGCCTGTTTGCCGAGAAGCAGGTGGTGGAGATCCGCATTCCCTCGGGCAAGCCGGGCAAGGACGGCAGCAGCGCTTTGCAGCAACTCGCCGCTCAAGCGCAAGGTGCCGACGCCACGCTGACGCTATTGCTGCTGCCCAGGCTGGATCGATTGGCTCAGGGCAGCACCTGGTTTGGCGCGCTCGAGCGCGCGGGCGTGGCGGTGCAGATCGAGACCGTTGGCCGCGACGCGCTGCCTCGTTGGGTCGCGCATCGTCTTGGGTTGCAGGGTCAGCGTGTCGCTCCTGGCGCACAGGGTCAGCGAACCTTGCAGTTCTTTGCCGATCGGGTCGAGGGTAACCTGCTCGCGGCGCACCAGGAAGTCCAGAAGCTTGGCTTGTTGTTTCCAGCCGGCGAATTGAGCTTTGAGCAGGTCGAAGGTGCCGTGCTCAACGTCGCGCGCTACGATGTGTTCAAGCTTTCCGAAGCCGTCCTGGCGGGGCAGAGCCTACGCGTGCAACGCATGCTCGATGGCTTGCAGGCCGAGGGTGAGGCCCCGGTTCTGGTGCACTATGCCTTGAGCGAGGACATACGCGCCCTCAAGCGCGCCAAGGACGCGCTGGCGCAGGGGCGCCCGATGCCGGTGGCTCTGCGTGAACAGCGTATCTGGGGCGCGCGCGAGCGACTCTTCGAGCGGGTGCTACCACGCCTGAGCGCGGCAACATTGGTCGAACTATTGCAGGCGGCGCACGAGGTTGATGGCATTGTCAAGGGTCTGAAACTGCCCCATTGGCCGAGCGACAATTGGCAGGCACTTCAGCGTCTGGCGGGGCTGGTGTGCATGCATTGCACGGCCCCCGCGCAAGCAAGGCGCGGGCCTGTCTGAAGGCACGACTGGCATGGCGATTCGCATCCAGCTCGGTCCGCAGCTTGTGGCGTTGCCTTCCGAAGCCGACGCAGGTCGCCTGCAGGCGCTGTTCCGCCAGGCGCTGGCTTTGCACAACCAAGGGCAACTGGAGCCGGCCAGACGCATCTATCGGGAGGTGCTGGCGCAGCAGCCCAGGCATTTTGATTCGCTGCACATGTTGGGCGTCCTGAGTGCGCAAATGCAAGACCCGGCGGAGTCGATCCGCTTGATCGATCAGGCCATTGCCGTGAACCCGCAGGTGGCCTCGGCCTACGCCAATCGCGGCAATGCCCTGAGCCAGTTACACCAGTATCGGGCGGCCCTGCAAAGCTATGACATGGCAATCGCGCGCCGCCCAGGCTACGCCAATGCCTACGCCAACCGGGGTCGCGCACTGCTTGCGTTGGGTCGGTTTGACGAGGCGCTGGCCAGCTTCGATACCGCGCTGGCGACGCTGACTGATCGCGCCGATCTATGGTGCGACCGAGGTGTGGTTCTGGGCAAGCTCGGGCAGTCGCGGGCTGCCCTGGCCAGCCATGACCGTGCGTTGCAGCTCAACCCGAACCTTGTCGAGGCACATTACAACCGTGCTGTGCTGCTCTACGAAACGGGGCAATTGACGCCAGCCCTCGAGAGTTACGACCGGGCCCTGACGCTGCAACCCGGCATGGCCCTGGCACATGGTGGTCGCGGCGATGCCCTGGCGGGGTTGGAGCAAATTGAGGCGGCGATTTCCAGTTACGACCGGGCCTTGGCACTGGCAAGGGACCTTGAGTTTGTCCCCGGGCTGCGTCTGTACCAGAAGAGGCGAGCCGCGATCTGGAGTTGCGCGGCGCGGGAGATCGAGGAGCTGTGTCAGGCGGTGGCGCGCGGGGCCAGGGCCAGCACCCCCTTTTCTTTTCTGGCGCTGCGTGACGCGCCTGACCTGCAGCGACAGGTCGCGCAGACCTGGATTGAGGCGAAATACCCGGCCAACCCGGAACTCGGTGCGATCGTGCGCCGGCCGCCACGACAAAAGATCCGCGTCGCCTATTTCTCCATGGACTTCAGAAATCATCCAGTCGCCATGTTGAGCGTTGGCCTATTCGAATCGCATGACCGCAGGCGCTTTGAAGTCTTCGGATTTTCTTACGGCCCGCACTCGACGGATGCGCTGCGCACCCGATTGGAGGCAGCGTTTGATCAGTTCATTGACGTTGGCGACCATTCCGACCGGGAAATTGCCGCTTTGGCGCGGCACCTGCAAGTCGATATTGCGATTGACTTGGCGGGCTTGACCGGCAATGCCCGAACCGGCATCTTTGCCTTTCGCGCGGCGCCCATACAAGTCAATTATCTTGGCTACCCCGGTACCATGGGTGCGTCGTACATCGATTACATCGTCGCCGACAGCGTGCTGATTGCGGCTTCGGCGCGGCAGCACTACGCGGAAAAGATCGTGTATCTGCCGTGGTTCCAGGTCAACGATCGACGACGGGTTATCGCCGAGCGCGAATTCAGCCGTGCGGAGCTGGGTTTGCCGTCCCGCGGATTTGTTTTTTGCTGTTTCAACAATACCTACAAGATCACACCGGAGACCTTTGCCTGTTGGATCAACATCCTCAAACGCGTGCCCGACAGTGTCCTTTGGCTGTACGCGCAGGATACTTTGGTTGCCAACAACCTGATCAACGAGGCGGTGCGGCAGGGTGTTGAAGCCACGCGACTGACTTTTGCGAAGGGTCTTGCAACTGCCGATCACCTCGCGAGGTACCGCTGCGCTGATTTGTTTCTCGACACGCTTCCATTCAACGCGGGCACCACCGCCAGCGATGCGCTGTGGGCGGGCCTGCCGGTGTTAACCTGTGCCGGCAACTCCTTTGCCAGCCGGATGGCGGCCAGTTTGCTGACCGCGATCGATCTGCCCGAGTTGCTCACCAACTCGCCAGAAGCCTACGAGGAACTGGCGGTTGCGCTGGCGCTTGATCCGCAGCGTTTGCCAGCGATCCGCAAAAAACTTGCTGACCAACGTTTGACCAGCCGGCTTTTTGACACGCCGGGTTTCACCCGAAATCTGGAACATGGGTTGGCTCAGATGCTGGAGCGTTACCATAAGGGATTGGCACCCGATCACATCGTGGTGCCGCCGCCCGTTGGAGAGCCAACCAGCATATCGTGCAAAGAACCGGACTCATGACTATCGCTAACTCCGCCGTGGACGTGAACTCGCTTGGCTTGCAGGCGAAAGCGTCTGCAACGCTTATGGCAAAAGCGTCTACAGCTACAAAAAACATAGCACTTCGGGTGCTTGCAAACCTGCTTCGCAGCGAACTTGATGCACTGCAAGGCGCCAATGCATCGGACCTTGAGCGCGCGCTGAACGCTGGCTTGGCGCAGCCGTTGGTCGATCGCCTGCGCCTGACGCCGCAGATCATCGAGACCTGCGCACTGGGTTGTGAACAGCTCGCGGCCATGCCCGATATCGTGGGCGAAATTATTGGCATGAAGCAACAGCCCAGCGGCATCCGCGTCGGGCAGATGCGCGTTCCCATCGGCGTCTTCGGCATGATCTACGAGAGCCGGCCGAATGTGACCATCGAGGCCGCCAGCCTGTCGATCAAGAGCGGCAACGCCTGCATTCTTCGTGGTGGTTCGGAGGCGCTGGAGTCGAACCAGGCATTGGCGGCTTTGGTGCGCCGAGCCCTGGCACAGGCTGGTCTGGCGGTGGATGCAGTGCAGTTGGTGGCCAGCACCGACCGGGCGGTGGTCGGCCAGCTTGTCAGGATGGCGCAGTACATTGATCTGATCATTCCGCGCGGTGGCAAATCCCTGATCGAGCGCGTCAGTGCCGAGGCAACGATCCCCGTAATTAAACACCTCGACGGCAACTGCCACACGTACATCGACGACCCCTGTGATCTGGCGCTGGCTGTGCGCGTTGCCGACAACGCCAAGACGCAAAAGTACAGCCCCTGCAATGCCACCGAGAGCCTGCTGGTGGCACGTGGTGTGGCGCAAAGCTTCCTGCCGCGCATCGCAGCGGTCTACGCGGCCAAGGGGGTGGAGATGCGCTGCGACCCCGATGCCCTCGCAATCTTGCAAGAAGATTGGCCTGCAGAGCTTGCTGATACTGCACAGGCAGCTATTGATTCGGTAGCAAGGCCGAAGCTGGTTGCAGCCTGTGAGAGCGATTGGTATGAGGAATACCTGGCGCCGATCATCAGCGTCAAGGTTGTCGCCGACGTGCACGAAGCCATTGCGCATATCAATCGCTATTCGTCGCATCACACGGATGCGATACTCACCAGCCACCACGAGCATGCGCAGTCGTTCTTGCGCGAAGTCGATTCGGCCAGCGTGATGGTCAACACCAGCACCCGGTTCGCCGACGGTTTCGAGTATGGTTTGGGAGCGGAGATCGGTATTTCGACCGACAAGTTTCACGCGCGTGGTCCGGTCGGCCTTGAGGGCTTGACTTCGCTGAAATACATTGTCCTTGGCAACGGTGAAGTGAGGGTTTGAATGGTTCCACATCTCGTGACGGCACTGGCCGGCCCGGTCAACGAACTCGAACAGCGCGTGCTTGACTCGATGCCGGCCATCGAGCGCTGGTTTCGGCTGGAGTGGATGGAGCACACTCCGGTTTTCTACAGTGCGGTGCGGGTACGCAACGCCGGGTTCAAGCTCGCGTCTGTGGAGACATCGCTGTTTCCAGACGGCTGGAACAACCTGACCACGGAGATGCTGCCGTTGGCGGTCCAGGCGGCGATGGCGGCGATCGAAAAGATTTGTCCCGAGGCGCGAAATCTGCTGCTGATTCCGGAAAATCGCTGTGAGAGCACTTCGTATCTGGCGAGCGTGGCGCAATTGGCGCGGATCTTTCATCGGGCCGGTCTGAACACGCGCATCGGCTCGATTGATCCGGCGATCAAGAAGCCGACCACCCTTGCCTGGTCCGGTGGTGAAAGCCTGCTCCTCGAGCCCGTGATACGCACCCGACGCCGGCTCGGAGTCAAGGACTTCGATCCCTGCACGATCTTGCTCAACAACGACCTGCGGGCAGGAGCGCCGGGTATTCTCGAAGATATTCACGAACAGTACTTGCTGCCACCCCTGCATGCCGGATGGGCAATCCGGCGCCGCAGCCGGCATGCCAAGTGTTACGAGGAAGTCGCCAAGCGGCTGGGAAAACTGCTGGGGGTTGATCCCTGGCTGATCTATCCCCTATTCGATCAGTGGCCTGGTTTCAGCGCGGGCGACGAAGTCGGCTGGACGGGACTGGCTGGGCGCATTGAAGCGCTGTTGCTCAAGATCCGGCGCAAGTACAAGGAGTACGGCATCAAGGAACGGCCATTTGTTGTGCTCAAGGCCGACCACGCGAGCCTCGCCACTGACTTGGCGGTCGTGCGCGAGGCCAAGGATATTGAGGGCCTGCGCCGGGAACTGCAGGCGGGCAAGCTGGCCTCGAGCGAGGACGGATTGTGCTGCGACGTCTTGCTACAGGAGGGTGTTTTGGCGCTGGAGCGGATGAATGATGCGGTGGCCGAGCCGGTGGTCTACACGATGGATCGACATGTCGTGGGCGGCTTTTATCGCGTCTGCACCGAGGCCGGCGCTGGCGAGCCTGGCTCTCGTGGGGCAAAGTTTGTGCCCTTGGCCTTTGAGCAGGGAACTCACTTGCCGCAGTTTGGCATGCGTCCAGGGGTCAGCGGACCGAATCGCTTCTACATGTACGGTGTGGTGGCGCGTCTTGCCTTGCTGGCTGCAAGCTACGAACTCGAGGCGACCGATCCTGATGCCGAGGCCTATGAGTAACCCGGCTGTCCGGGCCGGTGGGCGCGCGCCGTCGGGCGGCGTGGCGCCGACGCGTAGCGGGATCTGAACTCGTGGCAGCCACAAAGTCCTCGCTGGGTGCCCTGACATTGGGTGCCATCGGCGTCGTGTACGGGGACATCGGTACCAGCGTTTTGTACGCTGTCAAGGAGGTGTTTGGTGCCGGCCATGTCCCGTTCACGCCGGACAATGTGTATGGCATCTTGTCGATCTTCTTCTGGACGCTGACGATGATCGTGTCACTGAAGTATGTCACCTTGGTGCTGCGCGCCGACAACAATGGCGAGGGTGGGTTGGTGGCCATGCTGGCGCTTGCATCGCAGTCCGTCAAAGACAAGCCCAAATTGCGCCGCCTGCTGCTCCTGGTCGGCATCTTCGGTACCTGTCTGTTTTATGGCGACGGGGTGATCACCCCGGCGATCTCGGTGCTCTCAGCCGTCGAGGGTGTTGAAGTCGTGTCCCCCGCATTCAAGGAATATGTGGTTCCCCTGACCCTGATGATCCTGTTCGGACTGTTTGCCTTGCAAAAGCGCGGCACCAGCGGCATCGGGAAGTTTTTCGGCCCGATAACCGTGGCCTGGTTTGCCTGCATCGCGTGGCTGGGTGTCGTGCAGATCCTGACCCATCCCTCGATTCTCTGGGCGATCAGCCCGCATCACGCGATTCGTTTCATCTGGCAGAGCCCGATGACCACTTTCATCATGCTCGGTGCGGTGGTTCTGGCGGTGACAGGTGCCGAAGCGCTGTATGCCGACATGGGGCACTTTGGAAAGAATCCGATCCGCGTCGCCTGGTTTGCGGTCGTGATGCCGGCACTGACACTCAACTATTTCGGCCAGGGCGCTCTTTTGCTGAGCAATCCCGCCGCGGTCAAAAACCCGTTTTTCATGATGGCGCCCGAGTGGGCACTGGTGCCGCTGGTCGGCCTGGCGACGATGGCCACCGTGATCGCGTCGCAGGCCATGATTTCGGGCGCATTCTCCGTGACCAAGCAGGTCATCCAGCTCGGTTACCTGCCGCGTCTGCAAGTCAAGCACACCAGCGTCAAGGACACCGGGCAGATCTATCTGCCGTTCGTCAACTGGGGCCTGTTTGTTGCCATTGTCATGGCGGTGGTGATGTTTCGCTCGTCGAGCAACCTGGCCTCGGCCTACGGCATCGCGGTATGCACCGACATGCTGATCACGACGATTCTGACCTTCTTCGTCATCCGCTACAGCTGGAACTATCCCTTGACCCTGTGTCTCGCGGCGACGGGCTTTTTCATGGTGATTGACCTGGCATTCTGGTCTTCCAACCTGCTCAAGCTGGTGGACGGAGGATGGTTCCCATTGATGATCGGCGGTGCCGTGTTCACGTTGATGACTACCTGGAAGGACGGACGACGCCTGCTCAATGAAAAGCTCAAGGCCGACGCCATCGATCTGCCAGGTTTTCTGGAATCGGTGTTTGTCAGTCCACCGGTACGCGTCGACGGCACGGCGGTGTTTCTGACCGCCGAGTCGGGTACCGTTCCAAACGCCATGTTGCACAACCTCAAGCACAACAAGGTGCTGCATCAGCACAATGTGTTTGTCACCGTGCGTAACCACGAGGTGCCATGGATCGGTCTGGACAAGCGCATTGAGATCGAGTCGCTGGGCCATGATTGCTGGCAGGTCATGGTTCACTACGGCTTCAAGAACGACACGGATATTCCCAAGGCATTGGAGCATATCAAGGGACGTGGCTGCGAGTTTGAACCGATGACGACGAGCTATTTCCTCTCGCGCGATATCGTTACGCCAAAGATTGGCGGCGGCATGGCGCACTGGCGCGAAAAGCTGTTTTCGCAGATGCACCACAATGCCAGCGCTGCAGCGGAATTCCTCAAGCTGCCGAACAACGCCGTGGTCGAACTTGGCTCGAAGATAGAAATATGAATCTGCTGTTTGTCGCCGATCCGCTGGAATCGTTCAGGATTTACAAAGACACAAGCTTCGCCATGATGCGCGCGGCACAGCGACGTGGCCATCGAATCGGCGTGTGTGAACCGCGGCAGATTTCCTGGCGTCGCGGGGCTCCGGTGCAGGCGGATGTGAGCACCATCACGCTCACCGGTGAAGCCCACGCATGGTACAAAATTGATAGCGCCTCACGCTTGTCCCTCAACGGTTTCGACGCGGTCATTATGCGAAAAGATCCGCCATTCGACAGCGAGTATTTTTACGCGACGCATCTGCTCGAACAGGCTGAGCGCGACGGTGCGCGGGTCTTCAACAAGCCACGTGCTTTGCGCGATCATCCGGAAAAGCTGGCGATTCTGGAGTTTCCCGAGTTCATCGGCCCGACCCTGGTGACGCGTGCGGAGCAGGACGTTCGCGACTTTCACGCGCAACACCGTGACATCATTCTCAAGCCGCTCGACGGCATGGGCGGCACCGGCATTTTCCGGGTCAGGGACGACGCTTTGAATCTGGGGGCCATCATCGAAACGCTCAACCAGGGCGGCGCACGGACTCTGATGGTGCAAAAATTTCTGCCCGACATCGTTCATGGCGACAAGCGCGTGCTCGTCATTGGTGGCAAACCCGTGCCCTATTGTCTGGCGCGCATTCCGCAGGGCGGCGAGGTGCGCGGAAACCTTGCGGTGGGTGGCAAGGGGGTGGCGCAGGCCCTGAGCGAGCGCGACCGCTTCATCGCCGAGTCCCTGGGGCCGACGCTGCATGCGCGTGGACTGTTGCTGGTCGGGCTGGACGTGATCGGCCAGAGCCTGACCGAGATCAACGTCACCAGTCCGACCTGCTTTCAGGAAATCTTTGATCAGACCGGGTTCGATGTGGCCGAGATGTTCGTGCTCGCGCTGGAGCAGATTCTGGCGAGTTGACACACCGGCGCGCAACCGGCGCGCGCGCACGGGGCAATGCCGCCATCGGTGAAGACTTGCAACTCGCCCGGTTGCATCGCGATCCAGTCTTCGTTTGTGGTCAGCGGTTCGGTCACGACAATGGCCAGGCGGTCTTGCGGACTGTTCAGATCGGCCAGATCGACGCTCACATCCTCGTCCTTGAGCCGGATCTCGGTAAAGGGGTGCTGGCGCAACACATAGTGCAGTTTGGTACTGGCATGAGCCCACAGCGCCTGTCCGTTGCTGAGCAGGAAATTGAAAGTGCCGTGGCGCGAAATCTGCGGAACCAGTTCGGACAAGGTGCACGTAAACTCCTCGACCGTCGGCACCCCGGCGTGGGATTTTGCCAGTTCCTGCAGGAGCCAGCAGAACGCCAGCTCGCTGTCGGTGTTGCCGACCGGTCGGAAACTCCCGTGCAGGCGTGGCAGGTAGTCCTTGAGGTCACCGTTGTGTGCGAAAACCCAATAGCGACCCCAAAGCTCGCGTACAAAGGGGTGGCAATTCTCCAGCATCACGGCGCCAACCGTTGCCTTGCGCACGTGGGCGATTACATTGTGGCTCTTGATCGGGTATCGGCGCAGCATGTCGGCCATCGGTGAGGTGGATGCGCCTTGGCGGTCGACAAAATAGCGCAGCCCCCGACCTGGCGTGTTCGGAGTCGCCTGCTCACTCTCAAAGAAAGCGATGCCCCAGCCGTCCGCGTGGTGGTCGGTGCCGCCGCCACGTTGCGAAAAGCCGGAGAAGCTCAGGGTCAAGCTGGCAGGCAGGCGACTGTTCATTCCTAACAATTGACACATGCGTCAAGTTTACTGCTCCAGGCTCCGACGCCAGGGTGGGTGCGGCGTCGGCCTGGGGCCAACGCCTGGGTGCCGAAGGTGCCGATAATTGTGGAAAAATGCAAACCTCGAAGGTATGATCTGGCCAACTGCAGGGCTGGCTGCCAGGATCGCGTCCGTGCGAGAATCGCCGCTATTCAGGGAACACTTGTTGGAACATCGAGCCAAATTCGTCGGAATCGCGTTACTTTTTGTTGCGTTAAGCGCACAGGCACTGACGCTGGGGCGTATCCGCGGAGCCGCGCTCATCGGGCAGCCTCTGGATATGGTGATCCCGGTACAGCTCGATGCCGGGGAGGACGCTGCTTCGCTGTGTTTCAGCGCCGATGTTTTCCATGCTGACTCGCGTCAGGACGCCGCCCGCGTGCGGGTCAGCGTGGAGCCCACAGCGCAAGCTCTGAGCGTCGGCGTGCGGGTCACTTCCTCGGCCATCATTGACGAGCCGGTGGTGACGATCTATTTACGCACCGGGTGCGGCCAAAAGACCACGCGACGCTATGTTCTGCTGGCCGATCTGCCCAGCGAGCTTGCAGCCTCACCCCTGCCGTTCGTGGTACCAGCCAACCTGCCACCGCTAGCCAGGGTGGCGGCCGTGGAGCCGCCTGCAACTTCGGCTTCGGCGGCGGAGCAGCCGGACGGTGCAGTGGCACCGAGCACGCGCCGTGCGTCCAAGGTGACGGCCAGTCAAGCCAAGGCGCCGAGGTCCGACTCCGCTGCCGAGCCTGCGGCGACGCCCAAAGCGGCGCCGCGTCCTGCCCGCCGTGTGATCAAGGAGGCGGCTACAGCTGCGCGTGGCGCAGATGCGGCGACTACCCGCAAGAAAGCGGGAACCGGACGGGCGCGTCTGAAACTGGATCCACTGGAACTGCTCTCGGATCGGGTTGCCAATCTCGATTCGTTCATGACTTTCGAGCCCTCCGAGGACGCCTTGCGTGAGCGTGAGAAGGTGCAAAAGCTCGAGGCCGATGTGAAAGCCCTGCGCGAGGCCGCTGCAAGGAATCAGGCCAGTGTGCTCGATCTGCGGGCGCGCTTGCAAAAAGCCGAAGAACAACGTTTTCCCAGCGGACTCATTTACGGGTTGCTGGGCGCGGTCCTGCTCGCTTTGCTGGCCCTGGGCTGGTATTTTTATCGCCAACGCCAGACGCGAGCGACGGGCGGCGACTGGTGGAGCGGCTCGAGTTCGATGTCGCTGCCAGCGACCCCCGAGGCTCGCTCCGAGCACGGCGCCCCGATTTCCACCCAGTTGATGACGCGCGAGGCCAGAATGCCTGCACGGGCCAGTGCCGGCGCGACCGCGGCGGGTGCGCCAGCCGAGGGCGGCTCCCTTTCCGAAGTCGATGTGACGCTGATCGACATGAGCGATTCGCATTTCGATGATTTCATGCCAGGCGAAGTGCCGACAAGAGCGCAGCGCCGGTCTCCGGGTTCGGACTCGGCTGCTGTGGCGGCACCCGCCAAGGCGGCGCGGGAGCTGCATTCGAGGGCGGTCCTGGAGGCGCGTCATCAGGCCGAGGCGCTGGCTGCCGTAGGCAAGACGGATCGGGCCGTCAGCACCCTGAAGAAGCAGATCAGCGCGAGCGAGGAACCCAACCCGTTTGTTTACCTTGATCTGTTTGGACTGATGCACTCGCTGGGCCTGAAAGACGACTTTGCCCAGCTGCGTCAGGATTTCAAGCTGCTGTTCAACGGTCGTGTGCCGGATTTTGCGTTTTTCCGGGATGAAGGCAAAGGCCTGGAAGCCTATCCCGAGGCACTCGCCAGGCTGACCGGTCTTTGGGGTAAGCCCAAGGTGCTCGACGCCATCGAGACCCTCATCTTCAGGGATCCGTGGTCTGAGCGGGCGCAGGTCTTTGATCTGGCGGCGTTTCGCGATCTGCTGCTGTTGCATGGTGTGGCCCATGGCGCTGTGCTGGGTGCCTCTGCGCCAGCGGGCGTGTCAGCATTTTCGGGAGCGAGCCCGATGCCAGCGCTGGGCGCGCGAGATGTCGTCGAGGCACGCGACACCCTGCCTGCGCCGTCCGATTTGGCCGAGCCACAAGCCGTGCAAGCTCTTGTGCTCGATCTGGATTTGTCGGCGTTCGAAGTTTCCCGGCCGCCGCCGTCCGGGCCCGACCGCAAATAGCGCACGCAAGCTCGCCTGCCTGCGCTGCGGCTCAAGCGCTGCGCGACGCTTTCTACAATCACGCCATGTTTGCTGCCAACACCACGTCGAGCCTTCCCGATGCCACGCTGCTGCAGCACCTCAACGCCGAACAGCGCGCCGCCGTCACGCTGCCTGCCGAGCATGCGCTGATTTTGGCGGGTGCCGGTTCCGGCAAGACGCGGGTGTTGACCACGAGGATTGCCTGGTTGTTGCAAAGCGCTCAGGTCTCCCCTGGGGGAGTGCTGGCGGTGACTTTTACCAACAAGGCTGCCAAAGAGATGCTGCTGCGGCTCTCCGGCATGCTCGCGCTGAACGTGCGTGGCATGTGGATTGGCACCTTTCACGGGCTGTGCAACCGCTTCTTGCGGGCGCACTGCAAGCTTGCCGGGCTGCCACCAACTTTTCAGATTCTCGACACCCAGGACCAACTCTCCAGTATCAAACGTTTGTACAAGCAGTTCAATGTTGACGATGAGCGCCTGGCTCCAAAGCAACTGCAGTGGTTCATCGCCGCGCAAAAGGAGGACGGCTTGCGACCGCATGTGGTGCCGGCGCGCGACGAAGAGACGCGTTGGAAAATCGAGTTGTACCGACTTTACGAGGAGCAGTGCCAGCGCGAGGGGGTGGTTGATTTTGCGGAATTGATGCTGCGCAGCTATGAGGTGCTGCGTGACAACGACCCGATTCGGGAGCACTACCAACGCCGGTTTCGCCACATCCTGATCGATGAGTTCCAGGACACCAACAAGCTTCAATACGCCTGGATCAAGTTGCTCGCTGGAAGGCAGGGGCGCGGCCCGGCCGACCCTGCACCGGGCTTTGAGCCGACGGGCTGCGTGATGGCGGTCGGTGATGATGACCAGAGCATCTACGCGTTTCGCGGTGCGCACGCGGGCAACATGGCTGACTTCGTGCGCGAGTTCAGCGTGCACCACGAGATCAAGCTCGAGGAGAACTACCGCAGCGGCAGCAATATTCTCGATGCCGCCAATGAACTGATTGCCCACAACAGCAAGCGCCTGGGAAAGCATTTGCGCACTTCGCAAGGCCCCGGGGAACCGGTTCGGGTGTTTGAGGCCACCAGCGACTTCGCCGAGGCGCAGTGGCTGGTTGACGAGCTGCGCCAACTGGTGCGCGACGGTGTCGCGCGCAAGGAAATGGCGGTACTGTACCGCAGCAACGCGCAGAGTCGGGTGATCGAGACGGCGCTGTTCAACCATGGCATACCGTACAAGGTGTATGGTGGTTTGCGCTTCTTCGAGCGAGCGGAAGTCAAGCATGCGTTGGCCTATCTGCGCTTGCTGGAAAACCCGCGCGACGATA
>JAKANU010000052.1 GCA_021812315.1 Pseudomonadota bacterium | reverse complement strand
AGTGCCTGGTAGCTGTTGTTGGCGTGCATGGTGGCCAGGCACAGGTGCCCGGATTGCGCGTAGGCAATCGCCGAGGACATGGTTTCGCGGTCCCGAATTTCACCGATCATGATGACGTCGGGTGCCTGGCGCAGCGCGTTCTTCAGGGCCAGTTGGGTGGAGCGGGTATCGGTGCCGACTTCGCGCTGGTTGATGACCGAGCGCTTGTTCCTGAACAGAAATTCGATCGGATCTTCAATGGTCAGGATATGACCCGAGGCGTTTTCATTGCGGTAATCAAGGATCGAAGCCAGCGTTGTACTCTTGCCGGTGCCGGTGGCGCCGACCATCAGCAACAGACCGCGCTTTTCCATCACCAACTCACCCAGAATCATCGGCACCGATAGGGTCGCCAGGGGCGGGATATCGGTTGCAATGTAACGGATCACGGCGGCGATCGAGCCGCGCTGGCGCATCGCACTGATGCGAAACCTTCCGGTGCCGGGCAGGCCCCAGCCCATGTTGAGCTCGTTCGTTTCATCGAGTTCCTTCATCCGCTCGGCAGGAATGATCTCGGCGAGCAGGTTACGCGGCGCCTCCGCCGGCAGAATCTGACTGTTGATCGGGACGCATTGGCCGTTGATGCGGATGAGCACCGGTGATTGCGAGGACAAATAGATGTCCGAGGCCTTTTTTTCGCTCATCAGGCGAAGGATCCGTTCCATTGTGCCAACTGTCGGGTTGCTTGCCATGATCTTGTCCCTGCTCGTGACGTATTTTTGACGCGGATGCTCAGCCGCGCAACAAGTCGTTCAGACTGGTCTTGGCGCGCGTCTGCGCGTCCACGGTCTTGACAATGATGGCTGCGTACAGGCTGTACTGGCCGTTGTTCTTGGGCAGATTGCCGCTGATCACCACTGAACCCGCCGGAATTCTGCCGTAGCTCACGGTGTCGGTGGCGCGGTCGTAGATGGGTGTACTCTGGCCGAGGTAGACGCCCATCGAAATGACCGAATTCTCTTCGACAATGACGCCTTCGACGACTTCCGAACGCGCGCCGATAAAGCAGTTGTCCTCGATGATCGTCGGACCGGCCTGCATGGGTTCGAGCACACCACCAATGCCAACGCCGCCACTCAGGTGTACGTTTCTTCCGATTTGTGCGCACGAGCCCACGGTGGCCCAGGTATCGACCATCGTACCCTCGTCGACGTAGGCGCCGATGTTCACGTAGGATGGCATCAGGATCACGCCCCTGCCGATGAAGCTGCCACGCCGGGCCACCGCTGGTGGCACGATGCGTACGCCGGTCGCCTGCATGGCTTGTGCGTCAAGATGGGCGAACTTGGTCGGCACCTTGTCGTAAAACCCCAGGTCGCCGGCCCGGATGATGGCGTTGTCCTTCAGCCGAAAGCTCAGCAACACGGCCTTCTTGATCCACTGGTGTGTGGTCCACTGACCCACGCCGTCGCGCGTGGCGACGCGCAACTGCCCCGAATTGAGTCCGGCGATCACCTCTTCGACTGCCTCCAAGACCTCTTTGGGCGCCGAGCTTGCCGAATAACTGGCCCGGTTTTCCCAGGCAAGGTCAATTGTGTTCTGAAGGGAAGGTGTCATGGTTGCGGCAGATTGATATCGGTTGGGTGTTCAGCTTCTGGACTTGACAAAGGCGACGATGCGCCGGGCGGCCTCGACGCATTCGGCGGTTTGCGCCACCAGCGCCAAGCGGATCCTTTGTGCCCCGGGATTGACACCCTGGGTCTCGCGCGCCAAAAATGAACCAGGCAGAACCGTGACATTGTAAAGACCGAACAGTTCACGGGCGAAATCGGTGTCGCTGCCCGGCACGCCCGCCCACAGGTAGAAGCCGGCATCAGGCAGCGACACATCAAGAACCTCGCCGAGCATCGGAGTGACTGCCGCGAACTTGGCCCGATACTGGGCGCGATTTTCCACCACGTGTTGCTCGTCTTCCCAGGCGGCAATGCTCGCCGCCTGCACCACAGGACTCATGGCGCAGCCATGATAGGTGCGATACAAGAGGAAAGACCGGATCAGTTCGGCGTCGCCGGCGACAAATCCGCTGCGCATGCCAGGCACATTGCTGCGTTTGGACAGGCTGGTGAATGCAATCAGATTCTTGAAATCCTTGCGCCCCAGGGCCGCCGCAGCCTGCAACGAACCCAGCGGTGGCTCGTCGCGGAAGTAGATCTCGCTGTAACACTCGTCGGAGCCGATAACGAAGCCATGCCGATCGCTGAGTTCAAACAGCTTCTTCCAGTCGCCCATCGGCATGACGGTGCCGGTGGGGTTGCCGGGTGAGCAGACCAGCAACAGCTGTGTTCGAGCCCATACATCGTCGGGAACCCGGTCCCAATCCTGCGCGAAATTGCTGCCGGCGCTGGATGCAAGGAAGTAGGGCCGTGCGCCAGCGAGCAGCGCGGCTCCCTCATAGATCTGGTAGAAGGGGTTCGGGCAAACCACCCACGGGGCCTGATCGCTGGTGGCTCGCGGGCCCCAGGCCGGATTGACCACGGTTTGCGTCAAGGCAAACAGGGCCTCGCGCGATCCGTTGACCGGCAGCATTTGCGTCGCCGGATCCAGATTCAGGCCATAGCGTCGGCTCAGCCACCGGGCAAAGGCTTCGCGCAGACCGACATCGCCGAGGGTCGACGGATACACCGCCAGGCCGCTTGGCTGGGCCAGGATGGCCCGCACCAAGGATTGTTGAATGAACGCCGGTGTGGCGTGCTTGGGTTCACCGATGCCCAGACTGATAGGCGGCAGAGCGGCATTGGGCGAGGTCGTCGCCAACAATTGGCGCAAACGCTCAAACGGGTAAGGCTGTAAATGCCCGAGCAGGGGATTCATGCCTGCGATTATCCCGCGGCGGCGACGCGGGCGGATTCAAAGTGCCGCGCCAGGCCCTAGCGACGGGCTGTCTTCTTGGTCTTGGAAGGAGTCTTGTCAGCCTTTTCTTCGCTCGCCTTGGGCATGTCACCGAGGGTGCTTTTCAAAGGGCAGATCTTGAATGCCGGGCATTTCTGGCAACCGGCAACGACGGCGATGGGGCAAATGGTCATGACACACTCCTGTTGGCAAGCTCCACGCTTGGAGCCGCCAAGTATGCGCCTGTTCGCGACATCTGGGGGGTGCCTTTGAAGGGGAAGACCTCTAATCGATCAGGCTGCGGCCACTGATATGCCCTTGAATTCGCCGCTGGCGATGCGCTGCTTCCACTCCGCCGGGCCGGTCGTGTGCGCGCTGCTGCCCCCGGCATCGACCGCGACCGTGACCGGCATGTCAACCACGTCAAACTCGTAGATCGCCTCCATGCCCAGGTCGGCAAAGCCGACAACTTTGGCGGCCTTGATGGCTTTGCTCACCAAATAGGCAGCACCGCCAACGGCCATCAGGTAGGCGCTCTTGTGCTTCTTGATGGCTTCAATTGCCACCGGTCCACGTTCGGCTTTGCCGATCATCGAAATCAGGCCGGTCTGACTCAGCATCATCTCGGTAAAGTTGTCCATGCGCGTGGCCGTGGTTGGACCAGCCGGGCCGACGGCCTCGTCCTTGACCGCGTCGACCGGGCCGACGTAATAGATCACCCGGTTGGTAAAGTCCACCGGCAGTTTTTCACCTTTGGCGAGCATGTCCTTGATGCGCTTGTGCGCAGCGTCGCGCCCGGTGAGCATCTTGCCGTTGAGCAGCAGGGTCTCGCCCGGCTTCCAACTGGCGACTTGCGCCTTGGTCAGGGTGTTGAGATCGACCTTCTTGCTCTTCGCATAGTCGGGTGTCCACGCCACCTCGGGCCACAGATCCAGGCTGGGCGGATCGAGGTACACCGGGCCGCTGCCATCCATGACGAAATGGGCGTGGCGCGTGGCCGCGCAGTTGGGGATCATGGCCACCGGTTTGCCGGCGGCATGCGTCGGGTACATCTTGACTTTGATGTCGAGTACCGTGGTCAAGCCCCCCAGGCCCTGCGCGCCGATGCCCAGGGCGTTGACTTTTTCAAACAATTCCATGCGCAGCGCCTCGGTCTTGCTCAGGGCCTGACCGGCTGCCGCCTTGGCCTGCAAGTCGTGCATGTCAAGATCATCCATCAGGCTCTGCTTGGCCATCAGCACCGCCTTTTCAGCGGTGCCGCCGATGCCGATGCCCAGCATGCCCGGCGGACACCAGCCCGCGCCCATGGTGGGCACGGTCTTGAGCACCCAGTCGACCACTGACTCGTCCGGGTTGAGCATTACCATCTTGCTCTTGTTCTCGCTGCCCCCGCCTTTCGCGGCCACGGTCACTTCGAGCGTGCTCCCGGGGACGATTTCCGTGTAGATCACTGCCGGTGTGTTGTCCTTGGTGTTCTTGCGTTCAAACAGCGGATCGGCAACGACGCTGGCGCGCAGGGTGTTCTCCGGGTGGTTGTAGGCGCGGCGCACACCTTCGTTGATGGCATCGTCAAGGCTGCCGGTAAATCCCTCAAGCCGCACGTCCATGCCCAGTTTCAGGAACACGTTGACGATGCCGGTGTCCTGGCAAATCGGACGATGTCCGGTCGCGCTCATCTTGCTGTTGGTCAGAATCTGAGCAATCGCATCCTTGGCCGCAGGACTTTGTTCGCGCTCGTATGCGCGTGCCAGATGCACGATGTAATCTGCCGGGTGGTAATAACTGATGTACTGCAGTGCGGCAGCGACGGACTCGATCAGGTCTGCCTGGCGAATGGTGGTCATGATAAAGTAAACCTCGGTTGTGCGGGGAAGGGTTGGTGTCGGACTACGGTCCTGAGTTTAACCAATCCGATCGCGGTCTCATGGCCACGACGGCCTTGCAATGACCCAAGTTTGACGCCAGTCAGTGGCGTGTAAGTGCAAGCGGCGAAAGTTCTGGGCGCTTGATAGCAGATTTTCGCTCACCGGGCAGCCCCAGGGTGCGCCCCCATCCATGAAGGAGTTCTATCCATGAGTACAACATCGTCGGCCATCGAATCGGTGCTGGTTGAAAACCGGGTATTCCCGCCAAGCGCGGCCGTCGTGAAGGCGGCGCGCATATCCGGCATGGCCGCTTACGAGGCCCTGTGTGCTCAAGCGAGTGCGGATTTTGAAGGTTTTTGGGCGCGTCTGGCACGCGAGAACGTGCTGTGGAGCAAGCCGTTCACACGAACGCTTGACGAATCTCAGGCGCCCTTTTACAAGTGGTTTGACGATGGCGAACTCAATGCCTCGGCCAATTGCCTGGACAAGCACATGGGCACGCCGGTGGAGAACAAGGTCGCGGTCATTTTCGAAGCTGATGATGGCACTGTCACCAAGACCACTTACCGGGAACTGCTTGCACGCGTGGGCCAGTTTGCCAATGCCCTGAAGGCGCACGGAATCAAGAAGGGCGACCGGGTTCTGATCTACATGCCGATGTCGCTCGAAGGCGTGATCGCCATGCAGGCCTGCGCCCGTATCGGAGCCACGCATAGTGTCGTCTTCGGGGGCTTTTCGGCCAAGGCACTTCAGGAACGTGTGATTGATGCCGGTGCGGTGGCCGTGATCACTGCCAACGCGCAGATGCGCGGTGGCAAGGAACTTCCACTGAAGGCGATTGTTGATGAAGGACTGGCGCTGGGTGGCTGTGAATCCATCAGGACGGTGCTGGTGTACCAGCGCACCGCCACCGCCTGCGCCATGGTGGCGGGCCGTGACCTTAGCTTTGGCCAGGCACTGGCCGGTCAGGACAGCCACTGTCCGGCGGTGGCGGTGGGGGCCGAGCACCCACTTTTCATTCTCTATACCTCGGGCTCGACCGGCAAGCCCAAAGGAGTGCAGCACTCCACCGGCGGCTTCATGCTGTGGGCCAAGTTGACCATGGACTGGGTCTTTGACCTGCAACCCTCCGACGTGTTCTGGTGTACCGCCGACATTGGCTGGATCACCGGGCACACCTACGTCGCCTACGGACCCTTGGCTGCCGGGGCGACCGAAATCATTTTTGAAGGTGTCCCAACCTACCCCCATGCCGGGCGCTTCTGGCAGATGATCGAGCGCCACAAGTGCAGCATCTTTTACACCGCGCCGACAGCCATCCGCTCGCTCATCAAGGCCGCAGAAAGCAACGAACAGGCGCATCCCGCGCGCTGCGACCTCAGCAGCCTGCGAATTCTCGGCACGGTTGGCGAGCCGATCAATCCGGAGGCCTGGATGTGGTACTACAAGAATATCGGCGGCTCGCGCTGTCCGATCGTCGACACTTTCTGGCAGACAGAGACCGGCGGACATATGATCTCCCCACTGCCGGGCGCGACGCCCCTGGTGCCCGGGAGTTGCACCTTGCCCTTGCCAGGAATCATGGCGGCCATCGTTGACGAGGTCGGCCAGGACGTGCCCAACGGTTCGGGTGGCATGCTGGTCGTGAAGCGGCCGTGGCCGTCAATGATCCGCACCATCTGGAACGACCCCGAGCGGTATCGAAAGAGCTATTTCCCGCAGGAAATGGGTGGCACCTACTACCTGGCTGGTGATGGAGCGGTTCGCAGCGTCGACCGGGGCTACTTCCGCATCACCGGGCGCATCGACGACGTGCTCAACGTCTCGGGACACCGCATGGGCACGATGGAGATTGAGTCGGCATTGGTGGCCAAGACCGATCTGGTTGCCGAAGCCGCGGTGGTGGGCCGCCCTGATGACGTGACGGGGGAGGCCATTTGCGCCTTTGTCGTCCTAAAGCGACCGATGCCTTCGGGCGACGAGGCCAAGGCCATCGCCAGGGAACTGCGCGACTGGGTTGCCAGGGAAATCGGCCCCATTGCCAAGCCCAAGGACATTCGGTTTGGCGAAAATCTGCCCAAGACACGTTCCGGCAAGATCATGCGCCGCTTGCTGCGTTCACTGGCCAAGGGTGAATCCATCACCCAGGACACCTCAACGCTGGAAAACCCGGCGATCCTGGAGCAGTTGGGGCAGGCTCACTAGCCAACTTCTGAATCAAATAAGTTGCCAATGCCCGTGAGACGGGCGTTGGCCGCTACTGATTTCGTAGCACTTACTTGAGCGAGAGGACCCAGGCCGAGAGCTTCTTCGCCTCAGCTTCGTTGACCTGTGTGTTTGCGGGCATAGGCACAGGACCCCAGACACCCGAGCCACCGGCACGGATCTTCGCGGCAAGCTTGTCCGCCGCGTCCTTCTGGCCGGCGTACTTCTTGGCGACATCCTTGTAGGCAGGCCCGACGATCTTCTTGTCAATGGCGTGACAGGCCAGGCAGTTCTTGGATTTCGCCAGCGCCTCATCCGCGAAGGCCGGCACCGTGACAAACAGGGCGCTCGCGAGCGCAGCAAGAACGAGTTTCATGGTTTCCTTGTGGTTGGGTTACAGTTGACCAACGGCATTGTAGTGACCACGGTTGACACCTGCCAAGTCGATAATCAGCGATGACTGGAGAACGGTGATGTATTTTTTGGGGCTTGGACTGGTGCTGCTGGCACTGAAGTTTTTCGAGATGGGTCCGGTCGCCGCCTGGGATTGGTGGTTGGTGATGACGCCGTTTGGTCTGGCGGTACTCTGGTGGCCTGGGCCGACTGGTCGGGATACACCAAGAAGGTAGCGATGGACAAGGAGAGTGCTCGCCGTCTGGAGCGCATCGAAAAGAATCGCGAGGCCCTGGGCACAGGGCTGACGAAGAAAAAGCGCTAAGGCTCAATAGTTGTCGAGGACCGCACCCTTGCTGGCACTGCAGGCATTGAAGGCAAACTTGGCCTGCACCCCGCGGGTGTAGCGTGGTGCCGGCGCGGTCCACGCCGCGCGGCGCCTTCCGATCTCTGCATCACTGACATTGAGTTGCAGCAGCAAGCGGTGGGCATCGATGGTGATGGCGTCGCCCTCGTGAATCAATGCAATCAGCCCACCCGCCGCCGCTTCCGGTGCTACGTGACCCACCACCATGCCCCAGGTGCCACCGGAAAAGCGGCCATCGGTGATCAGGCCCACTGATTCGCCCAGACCCTGTCCGACCAGCGCGCTGGTTGGTGCCAGCATTTCGGGCATGCCCGGGCCACCCTTGGGGCCCAGGTAGCGCAGCACCATCACGTCGCCGGCCAGGATCTTGCCAGCCAGAATGGCTGCCAGTGCCGACTGCTCGTCATCAAATACCCGGGCCGGACCGGTCATCGCGGGATTCTTCAGGCCGGTAATCTTCGCCACGCAGCCTTCGGGAGCCAGATTGCCTTTGAGGATTGCCAGGTGGCCATGCGCATACATGGGGTCGGAGATCGGGCGAATCACATTCTGATCGGTGCGCGGCACGGCGGGCACGTCCCTGAGCAGCTCGGCGACAGTCTGGCCGGTGATGGTGATGCAGTCGCCGTGCAGCAGACCGGCCTGCAGCAGCATCTTCATGACCTGCGGAACGCCTCCAGCGCGATGCAGATCAACCGCAAGGTACCGGCCGCTGGGCTTGAGGTCGCACAATACCGGAGTTTTCTGGCGCACGCGCTCGAAGTCGTCGATCGACCACTCGACACCTGCTGCGTGCGCGATCGCCAGAAAGTGCAGCACGGCGTTGGTCGAGCCGCCAATCGCCATGATCACGGCCACGGCATTTTCGATCGACTTGCGTGTCACGATGTCGCGCGGTTTCAAGTTCCTCTTGATGGCCTCAATCAGGACCCGCGCCGATTCGCGTGCCGACTCCACCTTTTCGTCATGCGGGTTGGCCATGGTGCTGGAGTAGGGCAGCGAGATGCCCAGCGCCTCGAAGGCCGACGACATGGTGTTGGCGGTATACATGCCGCCGCACGAACCCGGTCCGGGCACGGCGCGGCGTTCGATCTCCAGCAGGTCGGCGTCGCTCAGGCGCCCGGCTGCGTTCTCGCCCACCGCCTCGAAGACGCTGACGATGTTGAGATCCTTGCCCTGGTAGTGGCCGGGCAAAATGGTGCCGCCATAGACGAAGATGGCCGGTACATTGGCGCGCAGCATGCCCATCAGGCCACCGGGCATGTTCTTGTCGCAGCCGCCGATCACCACAACGCCGTCCATCCACTGGCCCTGCACGCAGGTCTCGATGCAGTCGGAGATGACCTCGCGCGAGACCAGCGAATACTTCATGCCTTCAGTGCCCATGGACATGCCATCCGAAATGGTGGGTGTGCCAAACACCTGCGCCTTGCCACCAGCCTCTTCAATGCCGGCAATGGCGGCGTCAGCGAGCTTTTGCAAGCCGCTGTTGCAAGGTGTGATGGTGCTGTGGCCATTGGCCACGCCGACCATCGGCTTGTGGAAGTCTTCGGCTTCGTAACCCATGGCGTAGTACATGGATCGATTCGGCGCACGCGATTTGCCTTCGGTGATGTTCCGGCTGCGCGGATTGGGGACGACTGCCTGCTTTTCCATAGCGGATTCCTGAAGCCAAGTTGCATGCATTCTAAAAGCAGCGGTCGGTTACCGCTGATCATTGCGTTCGATACAATCTTGGCGTTTCCGTCGGGCAGCGTCTGGTCTGCGGAGCCGGAGATCTGGGTGTGGGCGCCGGCCATGGTTTCTGCCCAGGACAAAGAAAGGACAGACGTGCAGCTCGAAGACCTGTCCCGATGGACGCACGAGCATATTTTCGACGAAGGCAGCGCGGCAGGCGAACGCAACACGCGCATGGTGATGTGGATCACCGCCGTCATGATGGTGCTGGAGATCACGGCGGGTTGGTGGTACAACTCGATGGCGCTGCTGGCCGATGGCTGGCACATGAGCTCGCACGCGCTGGCCATTGGTCTGTCGGCCCTGGCCTATGCGGGAGCGCGCAAATATGCGACCGATCCGCGTTTTGCCTTTGGCACCTGGAAGATCGAGGTCTTGGGCGGTTTCGCCAGCGCCATCTTCCTGCTCGGCGTGGCGGGCATGATGATCATCGGCTCGGTGGCGCGGCTCGTCTCGCCACAGCCCATCCATTACCAGGAAGCGGTTGTCGTCGCGGTCCTCGGATTGGTGGTCAACCTGGTCTGTGCAGCCTTGTTGGACAGGGCGCAACACCACGATCATGGGCACACTCATGTGCATGACGGGGAGGGCGGGCAGCACGATTCTGGGCTGCACCATGACCTGAATCTGAAGTCGGCCTACCTTCATGTGATCGCTGATGCTGCGACCTCGGTGCTGGCCATCGCTGCGCTGATCGGTGGCTGGGTCTTGGGCTGGTCGTGGCTGGACCCCGTGATTGGCTTGGTTGGTGCGGTTCTGGTCGCTGTCTGGGCCAAGGGGCTGATCGTCGAGACCGGCAAGGTGCTGCTCGACCGGGAGATGGATCACCCGCTGGTTGACCAGTTGCGCCATTTGGTGCAGTCCGATAGCGCTGGCGCAGAGACGCGGGTCACCGATCTGCATGTCTGGCGTGTTGGAAAGGCCGCCTATTCCTGTGCGTTGACAGTTGTCACGCACGACCCGGGTCTGACTGCGGCTGACCTACGCCAACGCCTGGGTGCGCGCCCGGAGATCGTGCATTCGACTATCGAAGTTCACTGCGTCACTCCCCCCCCCCCGCGCTTTGGTGAGGAAGCGGCCATTCTGAGTGCACAATGCCGGGCATGCTGATCCATCCTCAAATTGACCCGGTTGCGCTGCAACTTGGACCGCTGGCTATCCATTGGTATGGGATCACCTATCTGGTGGCCTTTGGCATGTTCTGGTGGCTTGCGATGCAGCGTCTGCGCCACGAGCCCTTCGCCTCACTGCGCGGAGTGGGGGCGTGGGGCCGACAGGACGTCGAGGACATCCTGTTCATGGGGGTGCTGGGTGTCGTTTTCGGTGGGCGAATCGGCTACTGCCTGTTCTACAAGCCTTTGTATTACCTTTCGCACCCGCTGGAGGTGTTTGCGCTCTGGCAGGGAGGGATGAGTTTTCACGGTGGCATGCTCGGTGTCATTGTCGCAATGATCTGGTTCGCGCGCTCGCTCGCCCAACCGTGGTTGCAGGTGGCGGACTTTGTCGCCCCGTGTGTGCCCACCGGGCTCGCTGCCGGGCGCATCGGCAACTTCATCAATGGCGAGCTTTGGGGCCGCCTGAGCAGCCCTGATTTGCCATGGGGAATGGTGTTTCGTGGGGCAGGTAATCTGCCGCGGCATCCGTCGCAGATCTATCAGTTCCTGCTCGAAGGCCTGCTGTTGTTCGTGCTGCTATGGCTGTACGCGCGCCGGGCGCGCAAGCAGGGTGAGGTGGCGGCGTTATTTTTGTTAGGCTATGGTGTGATGCGCTTTGTGGCAGAGTTTTTTCGTGAACCAGACGCGCACTTGGGAATTTTGTCTCTGGGATTGAGCATGGGACAGTGGTTGTCTGTACCAATGATTCTGGGGGGGCTGGGTTTGTGGAGGTGGGCTAGACGATGAATACGTCGGAATGGATCAGCCGAAAGGTGTCGAAACTCCTGCCGGCACCGGGTTCGCGAACGAGGAAGTTTGCCGGGATCGCCGAGCGAGTGCAGGCTGAAAAGCCTGCGGGCAGCGAAACGACTTCTGTGGCCGAGGACGCTTCGACGCACTCCGCCAGCACCACGCACAATCCGCGCCAGCCCCTGGGTACGCGCTCCACGCGCGAGCGCCTTGCCGGCACTTTGCGCCGCAAGCCAGAGGCCCTGTCACCGCGCGAATTGCGCCATCTGCTCACTGAGCTGCAGGCGATGATTGATGAGCGGGTCAGCGAGGTCGAGGGTGGTCGGCGTGCCAAGGCCGTGGCTCAGTGGTACGGGGCTGCCACACCGGCGCAGCGACGCGACTGCTGGCTGCTGATGAGTGAGCAGTTCGCTGCCAATCCACAGGTAATCAAAATGGCGCAGTCCCGATTTGCCGCGGCGGTCGGGACACCCGAAGAGACCGTGGCGGAAGTGATTTACCGTCGCGCGACGGTCTCGCCGCGACGGCGATTGTTGCAGCGCTTCAGCGTCTTTCCCGAAGGTGTGCGATTCATGGTTGACATGCGCGCCGAGATGCTGCCAGCCCTGCGCGGCGATCCGAGCCTGAAGGCGCTAGACGTTGAAATGGAGTACATGTTCTCGACCTGGTTCGACGTCGGCTTCTTGGAACTGCGCCGGATCAGTTGGGACTCCCCGGCTTCGCTGATCGAGAAACTGATTCGGTACGAGGCGGTGCACGATATCCGGAGCTGGGCTGATGTCAAGAATCGACTGGATTCAGATCGTCGTTGCTACGGATTTTTCCATCCGCGCCTGCCCGATGAGCCGCTAATTTTTGTCGAGGTGGCTTTGCTTCACGAGATTGCTCCGGGTATCACGCCCTTGCTCGATGAGTCGGCCGCCATCGAAGACCTGAACAAGGCGACGACAGCGATCTTCTACTCGATCAGCAACACGCAGGTCGGTCTGCGCGGTGTGAGTTTCGGTGACTCGCTGATCAAGCGCGTCGTTGAAACACTCAAAGCCGAATTTCCTCGACTCAAGACGTTTGCGACGCTGTCGCCGATTCCGGGGTTTCGCGGCTGGCTGACCAAACATGCTGCCGAGATCCTCGGTACGCTTGGCGAGAAGGTGCGCGTCGAGCTTGAGCAGGCGATGGGTGTCGGGCCTGTAACGGCTCCCCAACTGCTCGCGGGCGCCGAAGCGGCCCTGGATTTGGACAACAAGTCGGCCTTGCGCCTCTTGCTGATGCGCTGTGCGGCTCGTTACCTGGGACAGGAACTGGCCGCCGGCAAGCCACTTGATCCGGTCGCACGTTTTCATCTTGGCAACGGGGCACGCGTTGAGCGGCTGAACTGGGCCGGTGATCCGTCAGCGAAAGGATTGAAGCAGTCCTACGGACTCATGGTGAACTATCTGTACGATCTCAAACGCCTGGATCGGCATCGTGCCATGATGAGTCAGGGAAAGATTCCGGTGTCGTCGAGCGTGCGCGACCTCATCAAACAGCTTGATTGAGCCAAACCGGAACCGCAGAGCTTGCCAATCCACGAGTTTGACCTTAACCCAGGAGACAACCATGACATTATCGAGAAGAAATTTTGTTCAGGCCGCCGGCGCCACGGCGGTTGGCGCGTTGGGCTCGCTGGCCTGGGCTCAGAGCGCGGGCGGTGTGCTGAAAATCTCGCATCAGTTTCCCGGTGGCAGTGCCAGTGAGGGGGACTTTCGCGACCGGCTTTGCCGACGCTTTGCCAGCGAAGTCGAAAGGCGCACTGCAGGTGCTCTCAAAGCATCGGTTTACCCGGGTTCTTCGCTGATGAAGACCAATGCGCAGTTTTCA
>JAKANU010000361.1 GCA_021812315.1 Pseudomonadota bacterium | reverse complement strand
GCGCGTGAGTTCCTCGTCGTCCGGATCCAGTTCCTTGTGCAGCACGACGAAGCGGTGCACCTGCGCGGCCGCCGTGCGCGCGTCGGCGGCGAGATCGGTGTTTACCTGCGCCACACAATCCGCCAGTAGTGCCAGCACCTCGGGTTTGGCGGCAAGGTCGGCGTAGCCGCTGTAGGGCAGGGCGCGCTTCTCGGCCCAGTTGCCAACGGCCGCGAAATCGATGTTCAGCAACGCCACCACATGTGCGCGCTCCGCGCCGAAGGCCACCGCTTCCTTGATCGACGGGTAGAACTTGAGTTTGTTCTCGATCAGCTTGGGCGCGAACAGGGTGCCGTCGGCCAGCCGCGATACGTCTTTGACGCGATCGATGATGCGCAGTTGTCCGTCGGGTTCGATCCAGCCGGCGTCGCCCGTGTGGTACCAGCCGTCGGCGTCGAGCACCTCTGCGGTGGCCTCGGGATTGCGGTAGTACTCGCGCAGCAACCCCGCGCTGCGCAACACGATCTCGCCGCTCTCGCTCACACGCAATTCCACGCCTGGCGCAGGCAGGCCGACGCTGTCACTGCGTGCGCCGCCGTCGGGCTGCATGCAGACGAACACCGCGGTTTCGGTGGAACCGTAAAGCTGCTTGAGGTTGATGCCGATGCCGCGGTAGAAACGAAACAGCTCGGGGCCGATGGCCTCCCCCGCGGTGTAGGCCACGCGCACCCGGCTCAGGCCCAGTCTGTTGCGCAGCGGTGCCAGGATCAGCGCCTTGGCCAGGGGCAGCAGCAGGCGGTCGCGCAGTGCTGGGCGACTGCCCGCGTCGCATTCAGCCTGTGCCCGTTCGGCCAGCGTGATGCTGGCGCGGTAGAGCCAGCGTTTGAAGCCTGCGGCGTCGTCCATGCGCACCTGCAGGTCGGTGAGCAGGGCCTCGAACACGCGCGGCGGAGCGAAGTAATAGGTCGGGCCGATCTCGCCAAGATCGATGGCGACGGTGGATGGCGACTCCGGGCAGTTCACCGTGTAGCCGCAGACCAGATGCTGGGCGTAGGAAAAGATGTTCTGTCCGATCCACGCCGCCGGCAGGTAAGCCAGGACGTCCTCGCGGGCGGTGAGCCGGTCGACGGCGGCGCCAGCGCGGGCCCGGTCGATCAGGCTGGCGTGGGTATGCACCACACCTTTGGGGAGGCCCGTGGTGCCGGACGTGAAGAACAGTGCCGCCACGTCATGCGGCTGTCCTTGTGCCACCGCTTGCTCGAACAATTCGGGTTGCAAAGCCTGGTGGTGTCGTCCCAGCGCCTCGACCTCGTCCAGGCTGCGCAGTCCTGGTGCCGTGTTGTGGCGCAGGCCTCGCGGGTCGTGGAACACAATATGCTCCAGCAACGGAAGCGCCTCGCGCACGCTCAGCAGTTTGTCCACCTGTTCCTGGTTTTCAACCACGGCAAAGCGCATGGCCGTCAGTTCCAGGGGATGGGCCAGTTCCGTGGCGATAGCGTCCTGATAGAGCGCAGATGGAATGGCGCCGAGGCTTTGCGCCGCCAGCATGACCGCATACAAGCGTGGCCGGTTTTCGCCGATGATGGCCACATGCTCGCCGCGCTGCAGACCCAGCGCCGCCAAGCCATAGGCCAGATGGCGCACCCAGTCCAGCGCTTGCACCCAAGTAGTGCACTGCCAGACGCCGAGGTTCTTTTCGCGCCAGGCCACGCCGCTGGGCTGCAGCCTGGCATGCTGCAGCAGCAACCACGGAAAGGTCGATGCGTTCTCGGATCGATCTGCTGGCCACTCGTCCATGTCTTCTCCTGACCCTGCGCTCTGCGAATCGCAGGTCGGTATTAGCCCGCAATCGTCATGCTTCACCTTTCAACTCGTCGTTTTGGTGGGTTTGTTTGAAGCGTTTACATTTTGTCATGGAGTTTAGGTCGGAATTTGGCGCATATTTGTCTTCAAAACGACAATCAAGCGCCATGAAGCCTAGGGATTACACCGAATTCATCCAATCCTGCCTCTGGATGGCCAAGTTGCAGGACAGCGAACGCCTGCGTGTGCACCACGATTTGCGCGTGCAGGTGTTCGAGCCCGGTGCTCCTGTCTGCCAACTCGGTCAAAGCGCCGAGCATTGGGTGGGCGTCCTCAGCGGCCTGGTCAAGGTGTCTTCGGTCTCACTTTCGGGCAAGACCATCACCTACACGGGCGTGGCGCCGGGGGGCTGGTTCGGCGAGGGCACGCTGCTCAAGCGCGACGTCTGGAAGTACGACGTGATCGCCCTGCGCAAAAGTCGCATCGGCCTGTTGCCGGCGGAGACCTTTTTTTGGTTGTTCGATCGCAGCCTGGCGTTCAACCACACCATCGTCAACCAACTCAACGAGCGCCTGGGCCAATTCATCGGGCAGTTGCAGATCGACCGGCTTTCCGGCTCGGATGAGCGTGTGGCGCACACCCTGGCTGCGATGTTCCACCCGGTGCTGTATCCAGGTGTGGGGCAGTTGCTGCGTGTGACGCAGGAGGAACTGGGCTATCTCTGCGGACTGTCACGTCAGCGCGTGAATCAGGCCCTGCAGCGCCTCTCCAGCCTCGGCCTGCTGCGGCTGCGCTATGGTGGCATCGAGGTTCCTGACGCCTCCCGGCTGCGGGCCTTCGAGTCTTCCCACATCGAGGTTCCTGAGGCGGCGCTTGACCAGCAGCGCGTGACGCAGCACGAAGCTGGTTGAGACTGCTTGGCGATGCGGGCACTCCTGGTGCCGTTATGCGTCTGGCTTACGCTGCAGAACGATGCCGATTTCAAAGACTCCCATCGGGTGAGGGACGTGGGCGTAGGGCGGCGCCGGCCAGTCCCAGCGCGACGCGGGAAACAGCGCACGCATGGCGTGCATGTCACAGTGATACGGCGGTCCGTGGATCAGACCCTGGGCAGCGTCATCCCGGAGCGCTTGCATGAACAGCGCGAAGAGCCTGCCTTGCGGTCGGAGCCAAGCATGCAACCGCCCGGCATACTGCTCGG
>JAKANU010000051.1 GCA_021812315.1 Pseudomonadota bacterium | reverse complement strand
CTACTACGATGCCGTGGCTGAAGACAAGGGCCTGAGGCTCACGCTCGAAGGTGATGCACGGGTCCATGCCGACAAACTGATGCTGCGCCGGGCTCTTGGCAACCTGTTGTCCAATGCCGTGCGGCACGCCAACCCGAACACCACAGTGAGCGTCAATGTCCGTACCGACGCACAGTCCGTCTGGATTGCAATGGAAAACATTGGCGAGACCATTCCCGAAGAGTATCTGGAGCGTGTTTTTGACCGCTTCTTCCGCGTTGACCCTTCGCGCCAACGAAACAGCGAAGGCACGGGCCTGGGATTGGCCATCACCAAGTCGATTGTCCTTGCGCACGGTGGCACGATCTCGGTCGCGTCCGACGCCGGAGCCAGCACGTTCACGATGAAACTTCCGCGCTCTGCCTGAGTTTCAACGACGCACGACAGGCCGCCACGCGGCCTTCAGATTTCGAAGCAGGCGATCACGCCACGCTGACCAACTTGTAATTGCTAAGTCATGCCTTTGTTGGTCTCGGCTTTCTACAGTTCACTTAGATCGCGATTTAGCGATTGGAACTGGACAACCCGCGACATGATCAGGACGGAACTGTCCGGAAGTGCTTAACAAACTTTGAAAGGAATCATCATCATGAAAACCAAATTAACAACTACAGCGTTGGTGCTGACTTCGGCTCTGATCGCCGGCACCAGCTTCGCTGGTGCGTCACGCGAACAGGTCAAGGCAGAACTTGCCCAGGCGATTCGTTCTGGAGATATCCCGGCCGGTGGTGAAATCAACCTCAAGCTCAACGAGGTCTATCCTGAGCGGTATCCGACCAGTGCAACTGCAGTTGGACTGTCTCGCGAGCAAGTGGCAGCCGATCTGGTTCAAGCGATGCGTACCGGGAACATGATGGTTGGTGGCGAATCAAGCCTCAAGCTCAACGAACTGTACCCCGAGCGCTACCCACCCAAGCAAGTACAAGCGGGCCTCTCGCGTGAGCAGGTGCAGGCAGACCTGGTCAAAGCCTTGCGTACGGGTGATTACGCCGCGAATGGGGAAATCAATGACAAGTGCAACGAGTTGCACCCCAATATGCATCAAGGCAGCTAAGTTCGACGGGTTCGCATCGCCATGCACCGCCGCTGGTAGGCGAGGCGGTCATGCTGACCGTCAAGCGCATCAGCACGAAATCCCGCCCTTGTGGCGGGATTTCTTCTTGCGGGAACTAGCACAAGAATGCGTATCTTTGCAAGTCGCCGCAAATAGGCCAAATCAGGCTGGCGACGGTAAAGGTTGCAATTTCCCAGAAGAACTCCTTTGACCGGATGTGGTGTTCCGCACACGGTCAACGGCAATAGGGAGGGAGTTTTGCTATGGCCCCCCCGACAAAACCACACCGATGGTCACTGCAATCGCCGATCCAACCTATGCTTGCTGCAGCGCTCGCCATGGGTGATGGGGTTACTTTGACGCCCAGCTCTTCACGACCTGCCCGGAAACGCTTAACAGACTTTGAAAGGAATCATCATGACAACCAAACTTACCGCCATCGCATTGGTTCTCGCTTCTTCCCTGATCGCCAGCACCAGTTTCGCCGACGTCACCCGCGAACAGGTTCGTGTTGAACTGGCCGCGGCCATCCGTACCGGTGACATCCTGGCTGGTGGCGACAGTGGCCTCAAACTCAATGAGATGTACCCCGAGCGCTATCCCTCCAAGCAAGCACGAGCTGGCCTCACCCGCGAGCAAGTCCAAGCCGAACTTACTGAAGCGATCCGCACTGGCGACAACCTCGTTGGCGGTGAGATTAGCGGCAAGTGCCGAGACGTGCACCCGAACATGCACTCGTTGACTTGACGCGACGGCTCTTGGCCGTCGTCTCGAAATCCCGCCCTGGTGGCGGGATTTTTTTATGAGGCTGTCCGACCGATTGTGGTTTTCCGCACACGGGATATGCCAATAGTGAGGGGGGGTAGCTATCGTACCCCCGGGCAAAACCGCATCAAGGCTCGCAGCAGTCACGGTTGCCACCTATTCTCACCACAGCGCTCACCAAGGAGTTACGTTGAAGCGCGGTTCTTCTGATCAAGGCATGAGAAGCACCGACACAGATTCGGAACGGGTGAAGCGTACTTTTTCCAACTGTGGAGTCTATTTTTATGAAGAAATCATTTCTTGCTCTTGCCGCGCTGAGTTGCTTTGCGGCTTCGGCATCGGCGCAATCGTCCGTGACCCTATTTGGTGTGGTGGACGCCTCTCTTTCGTATGGTAGCGGCGATGTCTCCAACAAGACCCAATTGGCCAACTCAAACAACACGAGTAGCCGGTTTGGGGTCACCGGTACGGAAGATCTGGGGGGTGGTCTGAAAGCGGCCTTCCGTCTGGAAGGAGCAGTCAACAATGACAATGGTTCTGGTGGTACAACTAATACCAACAATCAGGCAAGTGGCGGTACTGGGGCTGGCGGGTTTACGTTCGGTCGTAGATCTACTGTGAGCCTGTTGGGCGGCTTCGGCGAGTTGCGGGTGGGTCGTGAGTACACGCCACAGTACTGGAATCAGTTCCTCTATGAACCTTTCGGTAATAACGGCGTTGGTTCGAGTCGCTCGGCGGGGTGGGTAAATGGCGCAGCGGGAGTTGCTGGTGGCGTGCGCGCCTCCAACAGCATTTCCTATCTGTCCCCAACCTTCAGCGGCTTTGATGTTTGGGTGATGGTGTACTTGGGTGAGAATGCTTCTAACGCGGCAGCGCAGGTTGGCGATGGCGGTGGTGTTAAGCTGTCCTATAACCAAGGGCCGTTTAGCGTCTCGGGTGCGTACAGTAGCACGATTACTGGTGTTGGTACTGATAATCAGACCTCCACCCTTGGCGCATCGTATGACCTTCGTGTTGCAAAGCTGTTTGCGCTGGTTACGAAAGAGGCCTATACCGGCATTGGTGACATGAACGGGTATTCGCTGGGCGCCTCGATGCCCATGGGGTCCGGCACGATTCGCGCCTCTTTTTCGGGCAACGAGAGGAGTTCAGCCAGGACCAACCAGTTCGCAATTGGCTACCAGCATGATCTGTCCAAGCGCACAGCGCTGTATGGTACCTTTGCCACGGTCAGTAACTCAGGTGGTGCATCTGCCGCACTTAATGGTGCTGTGACCTCGGTTAATGGCTCGTCCAACGGCTTCGATTTGGGCGTGAAACACTCGTTCTAATTCAGTGCTGACGCAGGTCAGTTGAGATTTGAAATTGGAAACCCCGCTGCGGTGACGTAGCGGGGTTTTTTCGTGCAGCGAGGCAATTTGTCTTGCACGCTACGCCGACGACTACAACGTCTATTCTGACAAGCTGGGTGTGCCCCGACTCCCATGACCTCAAGCACTCAAACCGTCCGGTGCGGATCCGCATGCCGGGTGGTGTGGCAGGGGCGCAGCCGCTAATGGCTGCCGCCCATGCCGATGGCGCGCCCGGTGTGTCGAAAACCAGTCCAACTTGAACCAATTTGTTGCCTGATCGGTGCTTACTGAAGTCGGCCACACAAGCCAACAGAGCGCTGGCCAATTTGTAATGTTTTTGCCATCTTTTTGTTGGCATTGAATCACTACTCTGCGCACAACAAGTTCAGGCCCTGCGCGCAACACAAACAGGGCAAACAAGCCACTTACCGTTCTATCCGCAACACACCCAAGGACCAAATATGCGAAGGCAAGACATTCAACTCAGAGTTCTAGCTAGAAACGGCAATGTTGATGCGCGTTTGGAAGTTGGACGACGCTACCTGCTCGGCACCGATGGTTTTCCAAAGCACTTGCAAACCGGTATTGACTACCTCACTCACCCAAGCGTTCGTGGTTTGGTTGGCGCACAAATTCTTATTGCCGAGTGCCTTTCTCTCGAGGAATTACTTCGTTGCGACCAGCAAGCATTCCTTCGCAAGGCGGCCCACGCGGGCAGTGCGTCGGCGCAGCTAAAGTTTGGGACGTACTTGTTGACGTATCCGGGAAAGGTCGCCAAGGCAGTCACCTATTTCGCGCGCTCCGCGACCAGTGTGCCGTGTGCCGCCGACGCGCTGGCGATCTGCAGGTCAGTTGATGAAAGCAATTGTCTGCCAAGCGTGCTGCAACTGCTGATGGACAGCAAGACGGAGGACGGTTGCGCCATTGCCGAGATTACAGCGCGTGAGGCGCACGTTGCTGGCGATCTGCCTCGCCTGAGGCGGTGTGTCCACGCCGCGACGGTGTTGATGACAAAGCCGACAACTGCGATAGCCGAACTTGTCGTTGCCTTGGTGCAAATGGCGGAAGATGCCAGTGATTCATTGATAGGTCCTTCAACCGAATTCATTCAAAGATGCCTGGAGCTGCAAAGCCAGATCGGGCACCTGCACGCAACCTACACGCTTGGGCGTGCACTGGCGGGAATCCACTGTGGCACCCTGCATCCGTCGAGGCTCATCGGGAGTTCCAATCTTCGCAAAGGAACAGCGTTGCTGTTGAGGGCGGCTGACTCTGGTCAGGACGAAGCGTGGCTGCATTTGTACAAGCTGAACTCGGATCACCGTCGCTCCGTCGCCAATCCCCAAATGGGGAGGTTCTTCCTTGAGAAGGCATCAGAACGTGGGCAAGCGGAGGCGCAGCGCTTATTGGGTACGCTAATTCTCAGCGAATCAAGCTCAATCAGGGAGTCAGAAACGGCGATTGATCTTTTGTACCGGTCGGCCCAGCAGGGCGACACTTACGCGAAGCAGCTGTTGAACTCGTTGGTGTTGCCTGTATCGGGCTGCGCCGCTGAGGCCAGCGTGGCTATCGAGGAACTGGATCGATCTGACCCATGGTTGGCTGCGCGACTGCGTCTAGCCAGGCATTTCGGGCTTACCAAACTTGAGGCGCTGTCTGTGGATCCACCGGAGGCGAAAAGACCATGGGGCTTGGTTGTTGGGCGCAATCCGTTTATCAGACAAATCCGTCTGGCGGCGCCGCGCGCCATTCCGGCCTTGACTCAGGAAGCTCTTGGTGACCTTGAGCACGCAGTCACACTGTTCAGGCGACCGCGGCAAAGTGAAGATGATTCGGAGGGGAACTTGCGTCGTCGATCAGACAACCTGCAAAGAGCGTTTGAACTCCACAATCTGCGTGAGGCTATGTTTTTCGCAACCGCAAACTCGACCGTGCTGGACACACTGCGGGTTGGCCCAAAGTGGGCATTCCGGGTGAAGCGCACGCTTCAGTGCGAGTTCGCCTGAGAATTGGACTCACTGGCCAGTGATCATGAAAACATAAATCGCAAGTACAGCGTTGCTTCTGGTCTCGGCTCTAATCGCCAGGACCCGCTTCGGCGGTGCTTACGTGAACCCGTGACGGCAGAACTTGTCAGGCGATTCATTCTGGAGAGGTCCCGGCTGTTGGCGAAATCGACCGCAAGCTCAACGCGGCCAACCCGCAGCCGCCTCAGGCCGAGCAGGCACAAGCTGGCAGCACCCGCGCATAGGTGCCCGCCGATACCGGTCTCGGTCGCTGCGCGCCTCGCATCCGGTTGAAGATGACACAAGAGTAATGTTCCGGTCATGATTGACGCGGCATGCGGGTCATAAACTCCGACCTATCGGTGCCATCCTGGAATATAAAGTTCGTACGCACAATCAACTCTGCCACTCATGAGAGCCAGCGGGCCGAGCAGCGCTCGCCATGTTTTTCCGCCGATGAATCGATGTTTTGGTACCGGCTGGTTTCCCAGGATCTGCGCCGAAGTGGACCACGACAAGAAAAGGAGCATCAAGCATGGTTTCCCATCATCATCACCAGAGTCACAAGGATCACGCCGACCATGGGGCGTCCCAGGCGCCGACCAAATCGGCGACCGATGCCGCGCTGAAGGACCCGGTGTGTGGGATGAACGTCACCGAGCAGTCCACGCACAAGGCTGAGCACAAAGGCCATCCGTACTACTTTTGCAGTGCAAAGTGCCTCGATAAGTTTGCAGCCAACCCCGATCAGTATGGGGCGTTGGAGCAGCCCAAGCGGACGAAGCCGGCCCCGTCAGCGGGCACGATGTACACCTGTTCGATGCACCCCGAGGTGCGGCAGGACCACCCTGGCGACTGCCCCAAATGTGGCATGAGGCTTGAGCCCGAATTGCCCTTGCTCAATGACGAAGAAAACCCGGAGTTGCGCGACTTCTCGCGCCGCTTCTGGTGGACTCTGCCATTGACCCTGATCGTCTTCGTTCTCGCCATGTTTGGCCGCCCCTTTCACTGGATGGACGAATCCATTCAAACCTGGTTGGAACTGGTGCTGACCCTGCCGGTAACGCTATGGGCGGGCTGGCCCTTCTTCACGCGTGGCTGGCAGTCGGTGGTCAATCGCAGTCCCAATATGTGGACCCTGATCGGCCTGGGCACGGGGGCCGCCTTTGTTTACAGCGTGATCGCCACGTTGGCACCGCAGCTGTTTCCGGCCTCGTTCATCACCCAGGGTCGAGTCGAGGTTTACTTTGAAGCAGCCGCGGTGATCATTTCGCTGACGCTGCTGGGGCAGTTGATGGAACTCAGAGCGCGCTCACAGACCTCTGGCGCCATCAAAGCCCTGCTTGGGCTGGCGCCCAAGACAGCGCGGCGCATCCGCGAAGACGGCAGCGAAGAAGATACGCCCCTGGACCAGATTCACGTTGGAGACATGTTGCGCGTTCGCCCCGGCGAGAAAGTACCCGTCGACGGCAAGGTAACTGAGGGCAGCAGCGCAGTCGACGAATCCATGATCACCGGCGAGCCGATGCCCGTCAGCAAAGGCACTGGCGATACCGTGATCGGTGCCACCCTGAACACCAGCGGCGCCCTGGTGATGCGCTCGGAGCGCGTCGGCTCGGAAACCATGCTGGCGCAGATCGTGCAGATGGTGGCCCAGGCCCAGCGCTCCAAAGCGCCAATGCAGCGCATGGCCGATGTGGTGGCAGGCTACTTTGTCGTGACTGTGATGGCGATTGCGGTGCTCACCTTCCTTGCCTGGGGCCTGTTTGGCCCGCAGCCAAGCTGGGCCTTTGGCCTGATCAACGCGGTGGCGGTGTTGATCATCGCCTGCCCCTGTGCTTTGGGACTGGCCACGCCGATGTCGATCATGGTTGCCACCGGTCGCGGGGCGGGTCACGGCGTGCTGTTCCGAGATGCCGCGGCCATCGAGAATTTGCGCAAGGTGGACACCTTGATTGTTGACAAGACAGGCACCCTGACCGAGGGCCGACCCACCTTCAACCGGGCGGTGGGCATCAATGGATTCGAACCCGATGAAGTGCTGCGCCTGGCTGCCAGCCTGGACCAGGGCAGCGAGCATCCGCTGGCCGATGCGCTGGTCAGTGCCGCACGGGAACGGGGCATGTCGCTGGACAAAGCGGAGAACTTTGAGTCGGGTTCGGGCATTGGCGTGCGTGGGCAGGTTGGCACGCGCGCGCTCGCATTGGGCAATACCACGCTGATGGAACAGCTCGGCATCTCGGTGGCCGCGCTGGTGCCGCAAGCCGAGGAACTGCGCGCCGAGGGCGCCAGCGTCATGCATCTGGCTGTGGACGGAAAATTGGCCGGCTTGCTGGCCGTGTCCGACCCGGTCAAGGCCAGCACGCCCGAAGCGCTCGCCGCCCTCAAGGCGGCTGGTCTGCGCATCGTCATGGCTACCGGTGACGGGCTAACCACGGCCAAGGCGGTTGGATCGCGCTTGGGCATTGACGAAGTGCATGGTGAAGTCAAGCCAGACGACAAGCTGATGTTGGTTGAACGCCTGCAAAAGGAAGGGCGCGTGGTCGCCATGGCCGGTGACGGCATCAACGATGCCCCAGCCCTGACCAAGGCCGATGTTGGCATCGCCATGGGCACGGGCACCGATGTGGCAATGAATAGCGCGCAACTCACGCTGGTCAAGGGCGATTTGCGTGGCATCGCGGTGGCCCGCGAGCTGTCGCAGGACACGGTGGCCAACATGAAGCAGAACCTGATGTTTGCCCTGCTGTACAACGGATTGGGCGTGCCCATTGCGGCTGGCGTGCTGTACCCGCTGACGGGCTGGTTGCTCTCGCCGCTGATCGCCGCGCTGGCCATGAGTTTGAGTTCGGTCTCGGTCATTACCAATGCGCTTCGCTTGCGGGGCAATGGCTACTGAAGCTGCGCAAGATGGCCCCTGCTTTGGTGAAACTGATTCTTCATCCGTCTATCAAGGGCGCGGCGCGCTACGATAGACTCGGCCCCCCGGTTCCGCCCGAGCCGCTGTTTGGAAACCGCATGAACGTGGCGCTTGCCTGCCTGACACAGGCGTACTTTCAGGAGTGCTGCCGTTGGCTGGAGCGCAGCGAAACGTTGTCCGCAAGGTGTTCCCGCTGCGATTTTCGATTCCGGAAGCCAATCGTGCCACGGACAGCACGTCCGACAAGGATTGAAGAAAAGTGAATCAAGTCGAATCACCCCACTCGCGTGTTGCAGTCAAGCATTTGCGGGCCTATCCCTGGGTGCTACGCCCCTTCTTCTGGAATCAGAAGCGCAAATATGGCGTCGTCCTTCAGCCAGGGCTGTTATGGGCCAGAGTTCCGAGGCTGTTCGCTGCGGTGGCCGCGCTCTATGGCGTGCTGGACCGAAGAAGTTCACCGCTGGAGCCGGTCCTGCGCTCTCTGGTGACGGTCAGGGTGTCACAAATCAACTGGTGCCGGTTTTGTGTCGACATCAACTCCGCTACCCTGGCCAAGCGCGCTGGGTCCATGGAGAAAGTCGAACAGCTTGCCCTTTGGAGGGATAGCCCGTTGTTCAACGAAAAGGAGCGGGTGGTTCTTGAATACACGGAGGCCATCACCTACACCGACCAGCAGGTGACGGACGAGCTTATGAGACGACTCAAGGCCCACTTTGACGACGATGGTGTGGTTGAGCTGACGGGCCTGATCGCTTTTCAAAATCTCTCCAGCAAGTTCAATAGCGCACTCGACGTACCGCCGCAGGGATTTTGCGCATTGGCACCGCCGCAATCCCCAGCGTGACCGCAATGTAATGTCTGTGTCATGTGCTGGACAGCGCGCTGGTCCTAAGCTACTCCCATATGACACGCAAGACGCAATCCCCTGTCGCACATTTGTGAAAGGAGCAAATCATGAACCGAAATTACCAGCAAACCGAAACTTGGACGAGTCATTGGAGGTCGCCGGTGACGGCCTTGGTGATCGGAATCGCAGCAATTGTGGGCTACTTCTTACTGCCCCGGCATTGGCCGCATGTTGTTGACGCCTTGCCATTCCTGTTGTTGCTGGCCTGTCCTCTGATGCACATCTTCATGCATGGTGGGCATGGTGCCCACCGCGGTAACGGTCATTCGAACTCAGATGGTCCGAGCGCTGCCTCTTTGCAGGCGGGACATGAAAAGCACGTCGATCCACACAGGCAGCCGCAGTCGTCACGGCCCCGCTCTGATGCCCAGGATCTTCCCAAAGACATCAATCCACCCACTTCTTAGGAGCCAATAGTGAAACGAAACAACAACGAACCGATCTTCAAGGATCCGGTGTGCAACATGGAGGTCAGTCGCAAGACTGCCATTGACGAATGCGTGTACCACGGCAAGACCTATTACTTCTGCGCCACAAGTTGCCGGGAGTCGTTTGAAGCCGATCCTGAAAGGTACACAAGGCAGCACCGTCAGCACGGATTGAAACAAAATGAGCCGACCAGCTCGTTGAGTTGAGCAGTCAAATGGTTACTGGCCGATCCGCCGGGTTGGGTGCTTTGGCGTTTGCCCTGCTGCTTGCAGCCTATTTTGGCATCCTGACATTGGTCTCGGGTTGGGCGTTTGCTTGGCAACAATTTGTTCAGTACGGGTATTTCGTTGTGCCGCTGGGCGCCGGCTTTGGCCTTCAGGTTGCGCTCTACGCTGAATTGCGGCGACGGGTGCTCGGCTCGGGAGGCTCGGGTACCGTTATCGCGGCCTCGGGTACCACGTCAACGGCAGCCATGATTTCCTGTTGCGCTCACTATCTGGTCAACATCGCACCGGTGCTTGGTGCCACCGGGTTGGTGACCATTGTGGCGCAATATCAGGTCGAGTTCTTCTGGGCGGGATTGGCATTCAACGCCGCTGGCATCGCCTATATTGCCCATCAACTTGTCAAGGCTTCACGGGAGCATGCTCAATGCGCACACGTTTGATAACCGTCGTTTCACTGCTTGCTCTGAGCGCGTTCAACGCTACGAATGCCAACGCAAACCTTGTGACGCGTACCACAGAGCAGTCGGCTGTGACAGTCGAGGCGACACCGCGCACGCTATCTGGCGCAATCTGGGAATTCGAACTGAGATTTACCACGCACTCGGGCGCACTGGCCGATGATCCGGCCAAAGCGAGCACACTTGTCACCAATACCGGCAAGGCGTATGCGCCAATCAAATGGGAGGGAGACGGCCCCGGTGGGCATCACCGCAAAGGCGTGCTGCAGTTCAAACCCGTCGCGCCGCGGCCGACATCCCTTGAGCTGCGAATGACGCGTCAGGGTGAAGCGCAGCCGCGTTCGTTCAGGTGGACGCTTCAGGACCAGTAAGCATCGATCCGGGGTCAGGCCCGGCCCGGGCCCGCTGACCGATGGTTCATGCCTTGCAGGTCACCGCGTTTTTGTTCAAACTCATCGCGGTCAATCTCGCCTTTGGCATAGCGTTCGGCAAGAATCTCCAAGGCGGTCTTTTCACGTGGTCCGGGTGCTGTGTTGCCCGAGACCTTGCCAAGCCCTCTTGCCCCAACCACGACCGCCGCGATGATCACGCCCCAAAAAAGCAGCATCCCGGTGCCCATGCCGAAGCCTCCCAGTCCCCATTCGTCGTAACCCCACATCATGATGCTCTTCTGAGAGCGGGTGCAACGCGCCGCGGCGTCGCACCCGCAGTTGCATTAGCGCTGAAAGCCCATCGGGCCAAAGCGCCCGCCATGATGTCGGCCTGGTCCGCCGCCGCCAAAGCGCTGATCAGCGATGGTCTTTTGTTCCGGCGTCAGTGCCGCATACAAGTCCTTGAGAGCTGCTGCGTTGGCCTGCATATCAGCCAAGCCTTGTTGCATGATCTCGGACTGCTGCGCAAGCAATTCAGGCGCCGAGCCGGGGCGCTGCGCCTTTTGCATCTTTTCGAACCTTGCCTGTCGATTTTCACTCTGCTGTTTGACATTCTTCACGAACGTCTGCCAAGCACCGTCTTGGGCTGCCGTAATACCCAACTCGCTCTTGAGGTTTGTCAGACCCTGCTCGGCGCCGTCAGCACAATGCCAGGACCCGCCCTGATGGCCCCTGCCGTAGCCTGGTCCGTAGCCTGGTCCGTACCCGCCCATCATCCCGGGGCCCGGTCCATAGCCGCCCATCATCCCCGGGCCCATGCCGTAGCCTGGACCGTAGCCGTCGCTGGGATGCCCGATGGCAGCCATCGTGCCAAGTCCAAGGGTCAGGGCGATACCCAGCGCGATGGCGATTTTTGTTACTCGTTTCATGATTCTTACTCCGTTTGGTTGACGATTGACATCTGCAAGCTTGCTTTGCTTCAGGGCCGTCGGCTCGCATCGGTTCCTATTCGACCACTTCAATGTAGACGCCGCGTTGTCTTGTTGTACCCGCTTGTAGCGCTCGGTCAACTTGTTACACGACACTACAATTTCCCTTTGCAGTCGACCGTTTGGCGGGCATAAAGGCAACATGGAAAACACTGACCATATCTTGGTCGTCGATGACGATGCCGAAATCCGCAGCTTGCTTGGGGCCTACCTGCGCAAGAGTGGCTACGAAACCAACGCGGTACCAGACGGGCGGGCGATGTGGGAGGCGCTGGCGCGGGGCAAGGTTGACCTGATCGTGCTCGACGTCATGTTGCCGGGAGACGATGGACTGACCTTGTGTCGCAAGCTTCGCTCGGAATCGGACACGCCAGTCATCATGCTCACTGCGCGGGGTGACGAAACAGACCGAATCGTGGGCCTGGAGATGGGCGCGGACGATTACCTTGCCAAACCGTTCAGTCCGAGAGAGCTTCTGGCACGAATCAAGAGCGTTTTGCGCCGCACGCGAAGCCTGCCACGTAATCTGCGCGCCGACGACGCGCAGATCATTGTTTTTGCCGGTCGGCGACTCGATGTGGTTGCCCGGCATTTGTTGTCGCAGGATGGCGTGGTCACGGCCTTGTCCGGCGCAGAGTTTCAGTTGCTCAAGATCTTTCTCAGTCACCCGAACCACGTGCTCACTCGCGACCAATTGATGTTGCTTTCAAAGGGACGGGACGCAGACCCGATGGATCGAACCATTGACATTCTGGTCAGTCGCCTGCGCCAGCGTCTGGCTGATGATTCCGCTGACCCAAGAATCATCAAGACGGTGCGCGGCGAAGGCTATGTTCTTGCTGTGCCGGTCGAGGTGGAGCGCTGATGAAGCTGCTGCCGCAAAGTTTGTTTGGACGATTGGTCGCGGTGATGCTCGGCGGTTTGCTTCTGGCCCAGCTTGTCACCGCGTATATCAACTTGTCGGAGCGTGGCCAGTTGTTGTACGAAGCTGGTGGCATTCGCAGCGCCGAGCGAATCGCCGATATTGGCAAACTACTCGATTCGCTGCCGCCTGGCGAGCGGCGCAGGGTTGTCGAAGTGTTCAATGCGCCGCCGCTGATGATCTCGCTGGACCGTGGCCCGATCGAGGGCGGCAGCGAAGCGCCTGAGGCGGACATGCGATTGGCCATGTTCAGAAGCTTGCTGCGCTATGCACTGGGCGAGCAGATGCCTGTCAGGCTGATTCGCCGTGCCGGTCCTCCAGAGCGATTTGGCAGACCAGGCGGTTTCGGACCACCGGGCATGCCCATGATGTCCAGACACAGGGGTGGCTATGAGATGCACGATTTTTCCCCGGACGGAGCGTTCTTCACGGTTCAGATTGCGCTGCGCGACGGGACTTGGGTCACATTTGACACGGTCCTCTCACGCCAGGCCGCTGCCATACCCCTGCGGGTGGCTTTGACCTTGTTGATTTTGCTGGTGACGGTCGTCGTGCTGTCGCTGGTTGCTGTGCGTTGGGTGACAGGACCGTTGTCATCGCTGGCCACCGCCGCAGACAAACTCGGTGCCGACATCAACCGACCACCCTTGCCGGAAACCGGTCCGCTTGAGGTCCGTCGCGCGGCGCGTGCGTTCAATACCATGCAAGAGCGTCTGTCAACATTCATCGGCGACCGCACCCGCATTCTTGCGGCCATGTCGCACGACCTGAAAACGCCGATCACACGCCAGATC
>JAKANU010000360.1 GCA_021812315.1 Pseudomonadota bacterium | reverse complement strand
ACTGACTTCTCGCCGATCTGCCGTCATAGACTGAACGCCGCACATGACTGATCCCTTCTTCGAACGCCCCATCCTCAACTCGCCCTACGCGATTCCCAGGCGGCATTGGGAGCTTGACGACGCGGGCCAGCCCACGCAGCGCATTACCGAGAGCCGTCGCCGAGCGGAGTTCATCACCCCAATACCGAAGCCGCGCAAGCAGAAGGGTCGCAACAGACAGGAATCGCTGCTGTTCGACGAGGGTCAAGGCCTTTCCACCCAGGGCCAGCAATACGCTCACACCGCCATCATCAACGGCGTGCGCGCTGAAGTGGACAAGTGGCGCGCGCTACCCAACCCCAACGACTGGCGCGTGTCGCCTGAAACAGCACGCTTGCTGCAGCACTGGCGGCAGCATCCGTTTTCGGGTGTGCGCCCCTTTTTCTGCCAGATCGAGGCAGTGGAAACCGCCATCTGGCTGACGGAAGTGGCACCGCAGTTGGGCAAGTCCGGCGAACGCTTTCTTGAACACCTGGCCAGCGCCAACCAGGAGGCCAACCCCGACCTGATGCGCCTCGCACTCAAACTTGCGACGGGCGCAGGCAAGACCACGGTCATGGCCATGCTCATCGCCTGGCAAACCGTCAATGCAGCACGGCACCCTAACAGCAAGAAGTTCACGCGCGGCTTTCTCATCGTCGCGCCGGGCCTGACCATCAAAGACCGGCTGCGTGTGCTGCAGCCGAATGACCCCGACAGCTACTACGCCAGCCGTGAACTGGTGCCTGCCGACATGCTCCTCGACGTGGAGCGCGCCAAGATCGTCATCACCAACTACCACGCCTTCAAGCTGCGCGAACGCATCGAGCTGTCCAAGGGCGGGCGCCTGCTGCTGCAAGGCAAAGGCGGAGAGGAACTCAACACGCTGGAAACCGAAGGCCAGATGCTCCAGCGCGTGATGCCCGAACTGATGGGCATGAAAAACATATTCGCCATCAACGACGAGGCGCATCACTGCTACCGAGAAAAGCCCGGTGCGGCGCCGGATGAAGACGACCTCAAGGGCGATGACCGCAAAGAAGCCGAGCAGAACAACGAGGCGGCGCGCTTGTGGATCTCAGGCCTCGAAGCCGTGAATCACAAACTTGGCCTGGCCCGAGTGCTCGATCTTTCCGCCACGCCATTTTTTCTGCGCGGCTCGGGCTATGCCGAAGGCACCCTGTTTCCGTGGACGATGAGCGATTTCTCGCTGATGGACGCCATCGAGTGCGGCATCGTCAAGCTGCCGCGCGTGCCGGTCGCCGACAACATTCCCGGCGCCGAGATGCCCATGTTCCGCAATCTGTGGGAACACATCCGCAGCAAGATGCCCAAGAAGGGCCGCGGCAAGGCCGGTGGGCTGAACCCGCTCGACCTGCCCACGCAATTGCAGACCGCGCTGCAAGCGCTGTACGGGCACTACGAAAAAACCTTCGAACTGTGGGCGCAGGGGAAAATCTCCGTGCCGCCCTGCTTCATCGTGGTATGCAACAACACCTCCACCTCCAAGCTGGTGTACGACTACATTGCTGGTTTTCAGCAGGCGCAGAAAGATGGCGCCAGCCAGCTGGTCGAGGGCCGCCTGCCGCTGTTTCGCAACCACGACGAGCACGGCAATCCGCTCGGTCGCCCGCGTACCCTGCTGATCGACAGTGAGCAGTTGGAATCTGGGGAGGGGTTGGACGAGCAGTTCCGTACCCTGGCTGCCGAGGAGATCGAGCGCTTCCGCCGCGAAATCGTCGAACGCAGCGGCGATCCGCAGGCCGGCCAGAATCTCACTGACCAGGATCTTCTGCGCGAGGTGATGAACACCGTCGGCAAGCCCGGTCGCCTGGGCGACTCGATCCGCTGCGTGGTATCCGTGTCCATGCTCACCGAAGGCTGGGATGCCAACACCGTTACCCACGTGCTCGGCGTGCGCGCCTTCGGCACCCAGTTGCTGTGCGAGCAGGTCATCGGCCGCGCCCTGCGCCGCCAGTCCTACGACCTCAACGAGGATGGCCTGTTCAACGTCGAATACGCCGACGTGCTTGGCATTCCCTTCGACTTCACTGCCAAGCCCGTGGTCGCTCCGCCGCAGCCGCCGCGCGAAACCGTGCAAGTCAAGGCTGTGCGCCCGGACCGCGACGCGCTGGAAATCCGCTTTCCACGTGTGCAGGGTTACCGCGCTGAGTTGCCTGAGGATCGCCTCACGACCCGTTTCGACGCCGATTCCGTGCTCGAATTGACGCCTGACCTGATCGGCGCCACCGAGACGCGCAACTCCGGCATCATCGGCGAGACGGTCGATCTCAACCTCGTCCACACTGGCGACGTGCGCCCTTCGCAACTGGTGTATGAGCTGACCTCGCACCTGTTGCTGAGCAAATGGCGCGACGCCAACGGCGAGCCACAACTGCACCTGTTCGGCCAGCTCAAGCGCATCGCCCGCCAGTGGCTCGACACGTGCCTGGTGTGCAAGGGCGGCACTTACCCCGCACAACTCAAGTACAAGATGCTGGCCGACATGGCCGCCAATCGCATCAACGACGCCATTACACGCGAGGCCGTAGGTAGTCGCCCGATCCTGGCCGTGCTCGATCCCTACAACCCAGTCGGCAGCACCGCGCACGTCAACTTCAGCACCTCCAAGACCGCGCGCTGGGACACCAGCGGACCACCGCCCAAGTGCCACCTCAACTGGGTGATTCTGGATAGCGACTGGGAAGCTGAATTCTGCCGTGTCGCCGAGGCGCACCCGCGGGTGCGCACCTACGTCAAAAACCACAATCTTGGTTTCGAGGTGCCTTACCGCTATGGCTCCGAGTCGCGCATTTACCGCCCGGACTTCATCGTGCACGTGGATGATGGACACGGCGACGATGACCTGCTCAATCTCATCGTCGAGATCAAGGGCTACCGCCGCGAGGATGCCAAGGAAAAGAAGTCCACCATGGACACCTACTGGGTGCCCGGCGTCAACAACCTCGGCAGCCACGG
>JAKANU010000359.1 GCA_021812315.1 Pseudomonadota bacterium | reverse complement strand
AGCCGGGACCGTCGCTTTGAGGATCCGCGCTGGCAGCAGTTCCCGTTCAATTGGATAGCCTGGAACTTCCTGCACCAGCAGGCATGGTGGGAGCGACTCACCAACGGAGTCCCAGGCGTATCGCGCCACCACGCGGATCTCGTGTCGTTCACGGCACGCCAGGTGCTGGACGTGTTCTCACCCAGCAACGTGCCATGGACCAATCCGGAATTCATCAGCGAAACGCTGGAGCGATCTGGCCTCAATCTCGTCGATGGACTCCGGACCTGGATGGCCGATGCGCAACGGATCTTCCTCGGGCTTCCACCGGCTGGCACCGAGGCATTCATCCCCGGCCAGCAGGTTGCGATCACGCCCGGAAAGGTCGTATTCCGCAATCGCCTGATCGAGCTGATCCAATACGGCGCCACCACCTCGCGCGTCGATGCGGAGCCGCTGCTCATCGTCCCGGCTTGGATCATGAAGTACTACATCCTGGATCTGTCGCCCCGGAATTCGATGGTCCGGTACCTCGTCGAACGCGGCCACACGGTGTTCATGATCTCCTGGAAGAATCCCACGGCCGAGGACCGGGACCTCGGGATTGACGACTATCTAGAGCTCGGCTTGTTCGCGGCACTGGCCGCCATCCGCACCATCGTCCCTGGATACCCGGTCCACGCGGTTGGCTATTGCCTCGGCGGAACGCTGCTGGCCATCGGCGCGGCCATTCTCGCCGCGCGCGGCGACCGCGCGCTGTCCACCTTGACGCTGCTTGCCGCCCAGACCGACTTCACGGAGCCCGGCGAGTTGTCCCTCTTCATCGACGAGAGCCAGATCAGCTTGCTTGAAGACCTGATGTGGTCACAGGGCTACCTTGACGGGGCGCAAATGGCTGGTGCCTTCCAGATGCTGCGATCGACCGATTTGATCTGGTCGCGGATGACACGAAGCTACCTGCTGGGCAAGCGCGACCTTCCGAATGACCTGATGTCCTGGAATGCGGACGTGACGCGGATGCCGTCGAGAATGCACAGCGAGTATTTGCGCGGGACTTATCTCCGAAACGACCTCGCGGAGGGCCACATGACCTATCGCGGCCAGGCCGTCTCGATGGAAAACGTGAGGTACCCGCTTTTCGTCGTGGCGACGGAAGCCGACCATGTGGCTCCCTGGCGCTCGGTCTACAAGATCCACCTGCTCACCGATACCGACACCACGTTCGTCCTGACCAGCGGCGGGCACAACGCGGGAATCGTCAGCGAACCCGGTCATCCGCGGCGGCACTACCATTGGGCGCATCATGCACTCGGCGAAACCTACACCCATCCGGATGACTGGATGGCCAGCGCGCAACCGGAGCAGGGATCCTGGTGGCCGCGGTGGAGTGCGTGGCTGCACGCCCACTCGACTCGCGATGTCGATCCGCCACCGATGGGCGCGGGCAGCACGCCCCTCTTGATGGATGCGCCTGGCAATTACGTCCTGCAACGCTAGGCAACCCGCTCGGCTTTGCCGTCACCCACGCCAGGCGCGCCGCCAGACCCGCAGCGCCTGTGCGCGTGTGAGGCGCCATCGGTGACCATCGGCAAATGCGAGATGCAGCCCTTCTCGCCAACGCAGCCGGGCATGCCATGCCGCTACCACCAGCAGGGCCTCCTCCGGATCCGCTGACGCGAGGTCGACCAGCGATGACGAACGGCCGGCGATCGGGTGCGGCGAGGGCAACCGGTGACTGCCCGCATGCCACGCCAGCGCCCTCACCAGCGGGTCTTCGCTGAAGACTCCCGACGGTGCTCGGCGGGGCCTTGCCGGCAACCGCCCGCCTCCCCAGAACCACAAGCCGTTGATCGGTGCGCGACCGCTGCCCGCGCGTTGTCGATTCAGCGGGTGCTGGTGGAGCAGGATCTGGATCTCGTTGAATAGAAGTCGCCAGCGTCGGCCGGTGTCGCCGGCGGGAAGATGCGGCAACAACTGGGCGCCCAGGATCTGCTCGGGATCGACCAGCAGCGGTAACGGCGTGCCGGTTACCATGCGAACCTGCCAGCGTCCTGGAAGGGTCGTTTCCAGCAGCATGCCGGCATCGCCCAGCATCGGCCGAATCGGCCGCGCCAGCGACTCTGCCTCGGCCATCGTCAGATCCAGCGTGTCCCATGCCAGCAGCCTCGCGCCTGCGGCCTCTGCCTGGATGTACACCGGATCGGCGCACACCCACGTTCCATCCCCTGCATCGCCGGCAGCGGCTTCACGCAAAAGTGCAGCGGCAGGAATCATGCCCGCAGCCAAGCCAAACTGTTCGCGCAGCACCGGCAAGCGACCAGCCGGCATCAGGGGAAGCCTGTCGCCCCTGCCCAGCCACCGTGACAACCGCGGGTGCTGCCCCAGCTGATCCAGGGGCGGCATCAACAAGGTCACATCATCCATCCCCGCAGCCTAGCGCGACCATCCACTCGGTCAAGCACCGTCGAGCGCCTCGTAGGCAGCCAGCCATTCCGCCTCCGCGGCGGCGTGATCGCGGGCCAGCGTCGCCGCCTGCCGAGCCAGTTCGGTGGCTGCATCCCCCGCACCGCTGTAAACCGCGGCGTCCGACAGCTTCGCGTTGATTGCCTTGAGCGCCGCATCCAGCTCGGACAGGCGCTGCTCGGCGCGCTTCATGCGGTCCCGAAGCGGCTTTTCACGCTCTCGCTGCACCGCGGATCGCCGTCTGCGCTCGCGGGGGTCGAGCCCGTCGTCCTCCGACGCCGATGCGATGGGCGCGGTGCCTCGCGCGAGGGCTGCTTGCAGCGCAGCATAATCGTCGAGATCGCCGTCGAAGTCCTCGACACGCCCATCGTGGACCAGCCAGAAGCGGTCGCACACGAGGCCGAGCAGGTGCCTGTCGTGAGCGACCAGCAGCATGGCGCCGGGATACTCATTGAGCGCATCCGCCAGGGCTTCCCGCATGTCCAGGTCGAGGTGGTTGGTCGGCTCATCAAGCACCAGCAGGTTGGGCCGCCGCCACGCGATCAACGCAAGCGCCAGG
>JAKANU010000050.1 GCA_021812315.1 Pseudomonadota bacterium | reverse complement strand
CACATCAAGCTGGCGCTTCACCTCCATTGCATAGCGATCGATTGCGTACTCGATCTTGATTGGCGCGTAAGCGTAGAAGTGCCCGAAGCCACCGCCCAGGAACGGCGCGCTGCCCATTTGCCAGAACAACCACGAAAGGCACTCGGCGCGTCTGGCGCTCTCGGTGGGCAGGAAGGCACCAAATTTCTCGGCCAGATAGATCAGGATCGCGCCGGATTCAAAGATCCTGATAGGCGTAGGCGCGCTGCGGTCAAGCAGTGCCGGAATCTTCGAGTTTGGGTTCACCGCCACGAAGCCGCTCCCAAACTGGTCTCCTTCGTTGATGCGAATCAGCCAGGCGTCGTACTCGGCGCCGGCATGCCCGGCAGCAAGCAGTTCTTCGAGCATCACGGTAACCTTGACGCCGTTGGGCGTGCCCAGCGAATACAGTTGGAGTGGATGGCGGCCCACCGGCAGTTCCTTGTCGTGGGTTGCTCCCGCCGTCGGGCGGTTAATGCTGGCGAAGCGGCCACCGTGTTGCTTGCTGGGTGCCCAGATCCTGGGTGGCGTGTAGGGAGACGAATTTTCCATGGTAAAGACCTGTCGCGGTAAACAGAGGCAGTTGGCACAGACTTGCACGCCGATGGTACGCCAACCGAGGCTGCGACGCAGGAGCGCACCGTCGGCTCAAACTGTCGGGCTGAACTTCCGAACCAACTCAGATCTCTTCGGCTACCATCTTGATAGCGCCGCAGGGGCACTCGGCAACGCAAATGCCGCAGCCCTTGCAGTAGTCGTAGTTGAACTGGAACCGCTTGCCCGGACCCAGCTTGATCACCGCGTTATCGGGACAGACCCCGTAGCAGTTGTCGCACTCGAAGCAATTGCCGCAGGAGAGACAACGGCGCGCCTCGAACAAGGCGTTGGACTCATCGAGCCCACCTTGAACCTCATCGAACGTGCTTTGCCGGCGAATGATGTCAAGGGTAGGCCGCACCGTTTTTGGCGCATCCGTGTAATACCAGGTGTTGAGCTTTTCAAACGCTGCAATTTCATGCTTGACCGCGGGCTTGTGGTCGTGGCCACGCAACCAGGCATCAATGTTGCGCGCAGCCTTCTTGCCGTGGCCTATGGCGACCGTGACGTTGCGCTCCGCCGGCACCATGTCACCGCCAGCAAAGATGCCGGCGTGACCAGTCATCATGTTGGAGTCAACTTTGACCACTCCGTCGGCGATCTGCAGACCCGGCACTTTGTCGAGCAGGGACAAATCCACTTCCTGGCCGAGGGCAAGAACCAGAGAGTCAGCCTCCAATTCCTCGATTTCCCCGGTCGGCTGCGGTTGACCATTGGCATCGAGCTCCATCTTCTCGATCAGGGTCTTGCCCCCGTCAGTGTGCTTGATCGTTGAGAGCCACTTCATCATCACGCCTTCTTCAATGGCCTCTTCGACCTCGAAGTCGTGCGCCGGCATCTTGTCCCGAGTACGGCGGTAGACAATGATCGGCTCGGCACCAAGACGCTTGGCCGTCCGCGCCACGTCGATCGCCGTGTTGCCACCGCCGTAGACGATGACGCGCCGACCCAGCATCGGCTTTTCTTCGCCCTCCATCGAACGCAGCACCGCCACGGCATCCATCACGTGGGCGGCGTCCCCGGAAGGAATAAATGCTCGCTTTGCGATGTGGGCACCGACGGCAAGAAAAGCGGCATCGTAAGCACCGTCTTTCATGCTGGCCATGATGTCGTCGATCTTGGTGTTGAGCTTCAAACTCACGCCGATGTCGGTGATGCGCTTCATCTCAGCGTCAAGGACCTCACGTGGCAAGCGATACTTGGGAATGCCAAAGCGCATCATGCCGCCCACCATCGGTCCCGCCTCGGCAACGGTGACCTTGTGTCCCAGACTGCGCAGATGATAGGCGGCTGACATGCCCGACGGCCCGGCGCCGACCACGAGAACATGCTTGCCAGTCTCCCTGGAAGGGGGCTGGAACGCCCAGCCCTTCCTCAGCGCCTCGTCACCCAGAAAGCGTTCGACCGAGTTGATGCCCACGGGCTGGTCGATTTTTCCACGATTGCAGGCTCCCTCGCAGGTGTGGTAGCAGGCACGCCCCATGATCGCCGGAAACGGGTTCTCGCGCGTGAGGTGACGCCAGGCGCTTTCGTAATCGCCCGACTCGGCGTGGAACAGCCAGCCCTGAATATCCTCACCTGCGGGACACTGGTTGTTGCAAGGCGGCAAGCGGTCAAGGTAGACGGGGCGATGCGTGCGCCAGGAGCCCGTCTTGTTCGCCAGCGATGAGCCGACGTCCAGTGTGATGGCAAAGGGCTTGGTCATGCTAGTTTGCTCCCTCGTCAAGCAATCCATACTTGCGAATATTCAGATCCGCCATCGCCTGGATCCTTGCGATCGTCTCCACGGCCGGCTTCTTTCCGAACAAGTGCGCATAGCGCCGCTGCACCCTGAGGTACTCCTCGACGGGTACCCGCCGGCGAATCTTCGAGACCCGGGTCACTTCTCCGTGTTCCGCTTCATAGACTGGGAACATACCGGTTTCCTGCGCCAGTCGCGCGATCTTGATGGTGTCATACGACGCGGCACCCCAGCCTAGTGGACACGGGACAAAGATGTGGATGTAACGCGCGCCATGGAGCGACATCGCCTTGGTGACTTTACGCTCGAGGTCACGCAGATCCGCCACGGTGGCAGTCGCCACATAGGGTATCCCGTGTGCCATGGCAATGCGCGGCAAGTTCTTCCCCTGACCAAACACATTGCCCGGCTCGGGACCCAGCGGCATGGTCGTGGCGGTGCGCGCTGCCGGTGGCGTCGCAGACGACCGCTGCACCCCGGTGTTCATGTACGCCTCGTTGTCGTAACAGATGTACAGCACATCGTCGTTGCGCTCAAACATGCCAGAGAGACAGCCAAAGCCGATGTCGGTCGTACCGCCGTCACCACCCTGAGCGATAACGCGCACATTGTTGCGCCCCTTGACACGCATCGCCGCAGCGATGCCTGTAGCCACGGCGGCCGTGTTGCCAAACAGCGAGTGAATCCAGGGAATTTGCCACGAAGTCTCGGGATAAGGTGTCGAAAATACCTCCAGGCAACCGGTCGCATTGACGGCAATCAGCTGCTTGTCGCACGCGCGCATGGCCGCGTCGATTGCATAGCGCGCGCCAAGGGCCTCGCCACAGCCCTGGCAGGCTCGGTGGCCAGAATTAAGTGAATTGGTGCGCGCCATATCGGCCTGTACCGCGCGCTGCTCGGGCGCCAGCAGACGATTGCCCACCGTAAATGTGCCGGTCTGGTAGAACTTGACTTGTTGATCCATGCTCGTGCACTCCGCTTAGGCAATTTTCGACGCCACTGCGCCGAGCTCGCGCAGGATGTTCTCGGCGATAGGTCCGGTGCGACGCGTCTGACGCTCACGCTCCAGGACCCGGTTGACGATGCTGATGTCAAGGTCAAGAAAATGCACGGGCTCGATCTGGTCGTGCATGACCTGGCGGATAACCCGGTGCAGACTCGCCTTGGTGATGGCACGCCCGCCCAGTCCCGCCACCACGGTGTTCACCTTGATCGGCAACCCGTCGAGCGCCATGCGCACGTTGGTGGCCACAATGCCCCCGATGCCGACCGCCAGACTCTTCTCAAGCACCACAATCTTTTGGACATTCTTGACGGCTTCACGGATCGCGGCGAGGGGAAACGGGCGAAATGAAGTGATGCCCAAGACGCCAACCTTGAGCCCGTCGTCGCGCATCTCATCAACGGTATCCTTGACCGTGCCCAGCACCGAGCCAAGAGCAATCACCACGGTCTCGGCGCCGTCGAGTCGATAGGGACGAATCAGCCCTCCGGCGTCGTGACCGACGATTTGCTTGTACTCCGCAGCGATGCGAGGTATCAGCTCGAGCGCCTGCAACTGCTTGGCATGCGCGAGGTAACGGACTTCGGAAAATGCTTCCGGCCCGACCATGGCACCAATGGAAACGGGATCATCCGGATCAAGCGACTGGCGTGGCACATAGGGTGGCAAAAAGGCGTCAACCTGCTGCTGCGTGGGCATGTCCACGCGCTCGTAGGCATGCGTGAGAATGAAGCCATCCATGCACACCATGACCGGTAAGGAGAGCTCTTCGGCAAGCTTAAACGCCTGAATATGCAGGTCCAGCGCCTCCTGATTGGTCTCGGCGAATATCTGTATCCACCCGCAGTCACGCTGGCTCATCGAATCGGTGTGATCGTTCCAGATATTGATCGGCGCGCCAATCGCCCGATTCGCGACCGTCATCACAATGGGCAGCCCCAGCCCCGAGGCGTTGTACACCGCCTCGGCCATGAACAGAAGGCCCTGGCTGGCGGTGGCGGTATAGGTTCGCGCACCCGCGGCCGACGAACCGATGGCCACTGACATGGCCGCGAACTCCGATTCAACATTGATGAACTCGCAATTTCTGACTTCTCCGGACTTCACCAACTCGCCCAAACCTTCGACGATGTGGGTTTGCGGCGAAATCGGGTAGGCACAGATGACTTCCGGGCGACACAGGGCTACAGCCTCGGCCACGGCATGCGAGCCTTCGCATTGTTTAAGCATCGCTGACCCCCTTTGCTTTGACGATCTTGTACGCTTCGGTCGCCGCAGCAATATTGCCCTCGGCAACTTTGCCACTGAACTTTTCCTGAATCGCTGCCGAAACGGATGCCAGCGAAATCAGGCCCGAGGCAGCCGCGAATCCACCGAGCAATGGCACATTGGGTACCGCGCGACCCACGTGCTTGAGCGAGATCTCCGTCGCGGGCAGACTGATCAGCCGTTCGGGGCGCATACTTTTCACGAATTCCCCCAACCCCAAGTCGGAAAATGTCTTGTTCGAGTTGATCAAGATGTACCCCGCCGGACGCTCCAGTCCAGACAGGACGTCGACCTGATGCAGCAACGTTGGGTCTTGAATGATCAGTGCATCGGGCAACATGATCGGCTCGCGCAAACGAATTTCCTTGTCGTCGATTCGGCAAAACGCGACAACCGGCGCACCGGTACGTTCCGAGCCGAAACTAGGAAAGGCCTGGGCAAAGCGACCTTCCAGAAAGGCGGCTATCGAGAGCATCTCGGCGCCGGTTACAACGCCCTGCCCGCCACGTCCGTGGATGCGTACTTGGAACATATTTTCTCCTCTGAGGCGTGGAGCGAAGTTCAGATCCATATCGACCTTTGCAGCCCGATGGGAAACCGTGGACGCACTTTCCGGCACTTGCAAGGCCGGCATGCGCAGCGGAATTTCACACGCCTTGGTGAAAGTATCGCATCCTTGCGTCCTTTTTGGAATTGTGGGGATTAGCCTTCGATTCCATGGACCTCAGGTCACGAAGACGACCGCCCCGGCTCGTCTTCGGTCGTTTCAAAGTCCTTTGACCAGCGGGTTGAAATTCTTGTCGGTGCAAACCGCGTGTCGACCAATTGCACGGGTCAGTTCGGACACTTTCTCGATTTCGGCGTTGATCGCCACGGCAGCCACACCCTCGGCCACCCGTTTGACGTAAGTCACCGTAGGATCGGCCACCTTGAGGAGCACTTCACAATGGGCTGCGAGATACTTGCGCGTCAAGCCCAGATCCTGGGCATTTCGCATATGGGCTGCCAACTGCGACAGTGTCGCGACGCCGTCAACATTGACCCCAACCAGCGCCATTTGATTGGTGATCAGGCCAAGCATCTCCGCATCATGCGGCGAGGCGTCAGACTGCATTTTGTTCAAGTTGGCAATCACCGTCGAAAGCGCGTATGCCTGCTTCTGAAAGTCATCTGCCACAGCGGGTTGCGCGCCATGCTTGGTTGCGGCGACCGCGTGACCAGCCAGCACGACCACGACAAACAACAACGCCGCAAAACCTGACTTCTTCGACATGTGATAACTCCTACAGTATTCAAAACGATCGGGAAAGTCACGCGACCTGACCCGCACACATTATCCTACCCACATCGGTGAGAATCGAGGTCCACCCAATCAGCAGGAGCCGCGTGCATGCACATTGACCCCACCCAGCAATCCAGTCTTGAGAATTACAAGCTGCTGACCAATCTGGTCGTGCCTCGCCCGATCGCGTGGGTCACCAGCATGAGTCCGCAAGGTGTCGTGAATCTTGCGCCTTTCAGCTTCTTTAATGCGATTGGAAGCGACCCGGTGTACATCATGCTCAGCGTTGGCAACAACGACGACGGTCGCGCCAAGGACACCGCCAACAACATCGTCGCAAGTGGGGAATTTGTCGTCAATATGGTGTCCGAGGAATTGTTTGACGCGATGAACCTTTCTGCCGCAGATTTCCCGCCAGAGTACAGCGAACTTGAAGCAGCCCAATTGCATGCCGCGCCGTCCATCGCGGTCAAGACGCCCCGTGTCGAGATGTCGCCAGCCAGCCTTGAATGCAAGCTGTTTAGCGCGCAGTCGCTCGGCGCGAACACATTGATCATCGGCCAGGTCGTGATGTTTCACATCGCCGATCGTCTGCTTGGACCGCGCATGCACGTTAGCGGGTTTGCCCCGATTGGGCGTCTGGGTTCGCCCTCGGTCTACTGCCGCACGACGGACCGCTTTGAGGTCGCCAGGATCACTTACGCCCAGTGGCTGCGTGAAAACCCGACGCCCGCGTGGGCGCCAGGCAGATGAAATCCTGCTGGTGACCGTGCGAACCGGCACGTTCACTTATGATTTGATTTTGTGGACTCGATCGGTCGCATTGGATGGTCAAGAAGATTCCGAATGTTGATTCAACGCGCTGCTCCGGATGCGGGCGCTGCATTGCTGCCTGCAAGCCAGGGCTTTTTGCGTTTGAACAGTTGGGTTGGCGAAAGGTTTCTGTCTTGCTCGATGCAGATTCGTGTACGGGTTGCGCCCTGTGTGCAGCCAATTGTGTCATCGATGTGATCACCATGGTTGGCACAAATCATCATCAGACAGTATGCGCCGTCCCGGAACCAACCCCCAGACGGTGGTCGACCCTCGCTGCGGCCCGACAATGATGACCCGAATCGACGACATTCACATTGCTCAATCTGAGCGGTTGCCGGCACCAGAGCTACTGCGGGGCGAGCAGCCTGTAGGGGAAGGCGAGGCGGCGTTCATTGCAAGAAGTCGCGCGGACGCGCGGGCAATCTTGCGCGGCGCGCAGGATCGCCTGTTGGTGATTGCTGGTCCCTGCTCGATCCATGAGCCCGCCTCAGCGCTTGAATACGCCGAGCGCCTGCAGAGGGTGGCGGAGCGGTTTACCGGCGAGTTGCTGCTCGTCATGCGAGTCTATTTCGAGAAGCCGCGCACCCGTATGGGATGGAAAGGTCTGATCTACGACCCGGATCTGAACGGGCGTGGCAACATCGGTGAGGGTCTGCGCCAGGCACGCCGTCTGCTGCTTGCTTGTGCCCGCGCCGGTGTTCCGGCCGCCTCGGAAATACTCGACCTGGTAACTCCACAGTACTACGCCGAGCTTCTGAGCTGGGGCGCCATCGGAGCACGCACGGTGGAGAGTCCCTTGCATCGCCAGATGGCTTCGGCACTTTCAGCCCCGGTGGGCTTCAAGAATTCCATCGAAGGCAGCATCAACACGGCCATCGATGCCATCCACGTCGCTGCACAGGGGCACCGGTTTCCGACCATTTCGCTCGACGGCAGCGCCGCCGTCATCACAACCACCGGCAACCCTGACGGCCACCTCGTATTGCGTGGCACAAGCAAAGGTCCGAACTACGACGCCGCCAGCGTGACCGCGGCATCGCAAGCGCTGCAGGCAGCGGGACTGCCAACGCGGATGATTGTCGACTGCAGCCACGGAAACAGCAACAAGGATTACGCCCGTCAGGCGATCGTGGCCGGCAACGTCGCGCAACAAATCAGCGACGGAAGGCACGGCATTTGCGGCGTCATGCTCGAAAGCCATCTGTATGCAGGTCGGCAGGATATCGGCAATGGACGTGACGGGCTTCGCTATGGCCAGAGTGTCACCGACGCGTGCATCGGATGGGATACGACCGTGGAGGTGCTGCAATGCCTGGCACAAGCGGTGACTGCGGGCCGCAGGAAAACCCGCGCCGGGTCGGGGCTGGCATGATGGAAGTGCAAAAGCTGACGCTGACCACCGCCGATGATCATCGCTTTGAGGCAGCGTATTTTCCCACTGACGATCCCCTGGCACCGATACTCCTGTTCCTTTCCGCACTGGGAACACCGGCCCGGGTATACGGACGCTTCGGCCGCGAGATGGTCTTGAATGGTGTCCAGGTCTGTACGCCCGACTGGCGCGGCATCGCCAGCAGCTCCGTACGCGCCGGACGCAGGAGCGATTTTGGTTACCGTCACCTGCTTGAATTTGACTTGACCAGTTTGATCGAGGCGGTTCGACAACGCTTTCCCAATTCACCCCTCTGGCTTGGGGGTCACAGCCTGGGCGGTCAGTTGGCCCTGCTCAAGGCGGCAGCCATTCCGCAGGGAATCTCCGGGGTAGTGCTGGTCGCGAGCGGAAGTGTGCATTTGGCCGCGTACCAGGGGAAACTTCACGCCGCCATTCGCTGTCTGGCCTATCTGTCGGGCTGGGTGGGAGCGGCCATCGGCTATTTTCCGGGCGCCCGGGTTGGCTTCGGTGGCAGGGAGGCGGCGGGCTTGATGCGCGATTGGAGTGAGGTCGCGCGCACCGGGCAATATCGGCCAGCCGAATCCAAAATCAACTACGAGCAATGCCTGCGATCGCTGGAAATCCCGGTTCTTGCGCTGACCTTCGAAGCGGACGCCTGGTCGCCGGCGAGCGCTGCTCAAGCCTTGCTCAAGAAGCTCTCCGCGCAGTCGCCGCTGCACTGGCATTGGGCCACAGCCGACACGGGCGGAACGCCAGTCGATCACTACTCATGGCTCAAGCAACCGTCTCTGGTCGCGCCAGCCTTGGCGCAGTTCATGTCCCGCGTGGCATCTCGGGAAGCAGGATAGTGAGGACACTAACCGTGCGCCGGTCTACTGCCTGAGCGCCTGCGCCAAGGCGGCCCATACCCGCAGCGTCATGGCGTGGGTAAACCCGGCACCGGCAACCGGATGCGATGCCAGTTTGACCACCACCATCTCCGCGGCAGGATTGACATGAATCATCTGACCGTGAATTCCCGAGGCCTCATAAGCACCATCCGCGTTGTGCAATATCCACCACTGATTGCGGTAGCTGTAACCGGCCCGAAAGGGCATGGCTCCGGCCTTGAATTTTTCGCGATCGCCGCCTTTGACAAAGGTATCGTCCAGCACAGCCTTGTCAAAAATGCGTTGTCCGTTGAACTCACCACCGCGGCGCAGCATTTCACCAAACCGGGCCAGATCCCGGGCCGTGGCGTTGAGGCCGGCTCCCTGCAATGGTGTGCCAACCGAATCGACCATGACGTAGGCATCTTCCTCCATGCCGAGCTTCTGCCACAAGTTCTCGCTCATCAAGTCGGCCCAGTGCTTGTGCGTGACGCGCGAAACAATCCAGCCCAAGACCTCGGAATGCACGGTACGGTAGACAAATCCGGCACCGTGTTCCCCCTCCTTGACCAGTGTCGTGAGAAAGTCATAAATGTTCGTCTTACCCTGATAACCGGGGGGGCGTGGCAACATGCCGCTGGCCCAGCTGTAGCCAAAGATCTCGGTACTCGGATCGGTATAGATTTCGCGAAAGCGCACGCCGCCGGTCATATCCATGACCTCGCGTACTTTCATATCACCCCAAGCGCTTGCGGCAAGTTCGGGGATGTACTTGATGACCAGAGCGTCAGGGTCGATCTTGCCCTCATGCACCAGTTGTGCAGCCATCAGACCGGTGAATGACTTGGTCACCGAAAACAGCATATGCTGAGTCCAAGGCTTCATCTGGTTGTCGTAACGCTCATACACGATGTTGCCCTTATGCAGCACCACAAGAGCATCGACGAATGCCGATTTGAACCACTCGTCAATGGTCGTTGGCTTGCCCTTGTCGTCGTCAAAGGCGAAGCTGCCGATTGACTTGCCAAGCACCGGTAACGGCGCTATCGGAGCGTTGCCGCGACGTATGTTATGGGTGGGAACCAGTTCTCGCAGGTGCTGCATGGTCCAGCGCAACTGCGGGTATTTATAGGAGTTGTTCAGGTCAACACGCTGTGCCGGTGCCGGTGGAAACGCGCTCATCAGACCAAGCGTGTCCAGAGCGACCGAATCGGGCGACGGAAGTTTCTGCGCCCTCAGGCCAGGAGTCAGGCAAAGCGCGACAGCGAAGGCCGACAACAGACAGCAGTTGCGAAGCGATGGCATGGTTGCTCCTTGTCGCAGAGACGGTGACGGTGTGACATTGATCCGGCACGGATCATGTCCCAGGCGGATCACCGTTTCTACTAGGGCAAACCTTAGACTGGCCCGCCCAGCGGTGCACAATACGCACCCATCGAGCAGGAGAAACCGATGAACGCTGGCACGCTGAATTTTGATGGTGTTGACTATCCCGATGGTCAGGCCTCTGACCCGGCCACACTCGGCCTGATGCAGGGCGCGCCGCCGCCGATGTCCGCGCGGATTCGATTCGAGGACGACAGGTTTTTCGATTTTCCACAGATTCGGTGGAGTCTGTCGCACATGCGGGAACTCGTGCCGACCGTCGAAGTATGGCGCGGCGAGGGTCCGGTCAGTGACCTTGGTGCAGTCAATGGCGACGCAGCAGAGATCGACGCACTGGTGTTTGAAGACCTGAATGGCCGCCAACGCACCTGGGCCAGCTCGTTGCCGGACACTTACACCGACGGCATCGTGGTCCTGCACCGGGGCAAACGCATCTATGAGCGCTACCTCGGCGCTCTGAAGCCGCAACGCTCGCACGCCTGCTTCTCAGTCACCAAGTCCTACGTCGGTGTGCTGGTAGCGGCCCTGATTCATGAAGGTGTGCTCGACGCCAACCGCAAGGTCCCCTACTACCTTGAGGAATTCGCGCATACTGCCTACGCCGACGCGAGCCTGCGCAACGTACTCGACATGCAGATTGGCGTGGCCTATTCGGAGCTGTATTCCGATCCCATGGCGCAGATCTGGGACTACTGCCGCGCCGGCGGCCTGCGGGCCCGTCCGGCGGGATACGCAGGTCCCGGCAACATCTACGACTTCTTGCTGACCCTGCGACCAGAAGGCGAGCACGGCCAGGCCTTTGCCTACAAGACCGTCAATACCGAATTGCTGTGCTGGATCATGAAACGCGTCACCGGAGTCCCTCTGGCCGATATGCTGTCGGAGCGAATTTGGTCGCAACTCGGCTGCGAACAAGACGCCTATCTGAGCGTGGATTCCATTGGCGTACCCTTTGGGGGCGGTGGCCTCAACGCCAGTCTTCGGGATCTGGCGCGTTTTGGCGAATTGATGCGCTGCGGTGGTGCCTTCGACAACCGGCAGGTGATTCCGGCGGCGGTTGTGGACGACATCCGCCGCGGCTCGGATCCAGGCAAGTTTGCCAAAGCAGGCTACACGCTGTTGCCGGGGTACTCGTACCGCAGCAAGTGGTGGATTTCGCACGACGGGATGGGAACATTCGAGGCGCGCGGGATTCACGGTCAGCGCTTGTCCATCGCACCGAGGGCCGAGCTTGTCATTGCCCGGTTTGCGTCACACCCCATCGCCGCCAGCGCCGCCAACGACCCCATCACCCTCCCCGCATTTTCAGCGTTGGCAAGGATGCTGATGGCAAGCTAGCGGCTCTTGAATGTACCCACGTATCCTTGGCGGAGTGGACGGGACTCGAACCCGCGACCCCCGGCGTGACAGGCCGGTATTCTAACCAACTGAACTACCACTCCTGGTAGAAAAGCATTCGCTCTTGCGAGCCAAGCGCTTCCAAACTTGGCGACCCCACGGGGATTCGAACCCCGGTACCTACCGTGAAAGGGTAGTGTCCTAGGCCTCTAGACGATGGGGTCATAACCGTTGGACTGTTCCGTTCCAGAAAATTGTTTGGTGGAGGTAAGCGGGATCGAACCGCTGACCTCTTGCATGCCATGCAAGCGCTCTCCCAGCTGAGCTATACCCCCAATACCGGACTGCAGCCACAACAGCCTCGTCCACAATTTCCGAGCCTTCAATTATAGCTGGGAAAATCCCGCCGCATTCAGACGCTCAAGGACTATTTCTCTTTCGCACAGAGCCAGCACGGCGTCAAGAGCAGGGGTCTGCGCCGTGCCGAGAACCAACACACGTACCGGCATGGCAAGCTGTGGCATCTTCAGGGCCGTCGCAGTCAACACCTCCTTCACGGCCGCGGCGATGCCCGGGCGATCCCAGGCGCAGCTAGCCAGCCTTTCCGAGAGCCTCGCCAAGGCCGGCTTTACGCCATCGGTGAGGTATTGCGCAAGTTCCTGCCGGGACGCCGTCACGCCAGCGCCAAAGCGAGCAGTCCATTCAGCCAATGCATTGAGCGTATCGCAGCGATCCTTGAACAGGGCGCAAATGGCGGCCAGGCGCGCCGGCGCAGGAATGGCAGCAGCGCTGAGGCCACGCCGCTTCAACTGCTCGCTCACCAGCGCGGCCAGCGCATCATCGGCCATCGCCTTGAGATGCTGGGCATTGACCCAGCGCAGCTTGGCTTCGTCAAATTGCGCCGCACTCTTACCCAAGTGATCGAGGTCGAACCACTGCAAAAACTGGGTGCGGCTGAATATTTCGTCGTCGCCGTGACTCCAGCCCAGGCGCGCGAGGTAATTGACCATGGCATCGGCAAGATAGCCTTCGTCACGATACTGCGTCACCGGCTTGGCACCATTGCGCTTGCTCATCTTCTCGCCCTGCTCATTGAGCACCGTGGGCAGGTGCGCATACACCGGCGCAGGGTGTCCCAGGGCCTGAAAGATGTTGATCTGGCGCGGCGTGTTATTGACGTGATCGTCACCACGAATCACATGGCTGATCGCCATGTCGATGTCGTCGACAACCACGCAAAAGTTGTAGGTTGGCGTGCCATCAGGACGGGCGATCACGAGGTCATCGAGCTCGTCATTGCGGATTTCGATTCGGCCTTTGACCTTGTCGTCCCAAACAACGACGCCACCCTGCGGGTTTCTGAAGCGCAGCACCGGTTTGACCCCTTCCGGAATCGGTGGCAGGGTCTTGCCCGGTTCGGGCCGCCAGGTACCGTCGTAGCGCGGCTTCTCCTTGGCCGCCATCTGGCGTTCACGCAACGCGTCGAGCTCAGCAACCCCCATGTAGCACGGATACACATGCCCAGCCGCCCGCAAATCAGCAAGCACCGCTTTGTAGCGGTCCATACGTTGCATCTGGTAGAACGGACCTTCATCGTAGTCCAG
>JAKANU010000358.1 GCA_021812315.1 Pseudomonadota bacterium | reverse complement strand
GGCCTCGATGCGTGATAAAGGATTCCTCGCGGGACAACTCAAGTTTTACCGTGCCACGCGCTGCACGGGCCAACAGGCTGGCAATGATCTCAAAATTGAGTGTCTCGGTGCGATGCCCGAAGCCACCGCCGACAAACGGCTTGACAACCCGAATCTGCGAGGCATCGAGCCGCATGCATTGCGCCAAGACCAGATGCACGTAATAGGGTACTTGGGATACCGTGTGCAAGGTCAGACGCCCGCGTTCCGCGTCCCAGCTCGCCAGTGACGCATTGGGCTCCATCATGGCGTGCGTCACTTCGGCGTAATGAAAGCGCTCCTCAGCCACCAAATCGGCACTGGCGAACCCGCCAGCAACGTCGCCAAAAGTGTGGTCAACGTCGCGCGCAATATTGCCCGCCTGGTCGTCGTGCAACTGTATGGCGTCGCCGGCGCGAGCGCTGGCAGCATCGAAATACGCAGGCAGCGGCTCCAGATCGAGGGTGATTGCCGCCAGGGCGGCTCGCGCGCTGGCCTGATCCACCGCTGCGACCGCAGCGACCGGCTCGCCGCAATAGCGCACGCGTCCCCTGGCCAGCGGAAATTCATTTTGGGCGATCGGAATCACCCCATACGGAACGTCGCATTCGTCGCCGGTGATGACCGCGCGCACACCCGTCATGGCCCTGGCGCGGCTGACATCAATAGAACGAATCCGGGCATGCGCCACCGGGCTGCGCAGAATCGCTCCCACCAGCGCACCGGCTGCGGGCAGATCGGCCGTGTAGTGCGCCGCACCGCTGACTTTCTCGATCCCGTCAATCAGCGGCTGCGGGACGCCAATAACGGCGGTCTGGCGTTTCAATTCGAGCATGCTGTCTATGTTGCCTCTCCCGCTAGGTCGGCGATGGCGAGGGCGGCCGCCTGCACCGACTCGATGATCTTGACATAGCCCGTACAGCGGCAAATGTTACCGGCCAGAGCTTCACGTATCTGGTCTTCGCTGGGGTGCGGCTCGCGCAGCAGGAGCGCCTCAGCCGCCATGATCATCCCGGGCGTACAGAAGCCGCATTGGGTTCCGAGTTTCTCGTGAAATGCCCTCTGCAGGGCGCTCAGTCTGCCACGTCGGGTCAGGGATTCAATGGTGCTGACTTCGCGCCCCTCGCAACCACAGGCCAGGGTAATGCAGGAAAGCCGGGGTTGGCCATCAACCAACACAGTACAAGCGCCACATTCGCCACCATCGCATCCGCGCTTCGTGCCAGTCAGCCCGAGTTGCTCACGCAGGTATTCAAGCAGCAGCGTGTGCTCCGCCACGGCGTCTTCACGCCGCTGGCCGTTGACAGTCACTTGAAGCAGTCGCTTTGCCACAATTACCCCTTGGGCCGCAGGTCGCGAACGCGCACGGCCTTGCCCTGGGACCTCGGAATTTCACCCGGAAGCTTGACCACTACGTCGGTGCTGATGCCGACCATCGACTTGACATGCCGAGCCACGTCTCTGGAGATCGACGGGAACGCTTCAGCATCGACACCCATGGACGCTTCGACCTCAATGGTCACGTGATCAAGCGTACCCCGGCGCTCGACCACCAACTGGTAATGCGGCGCGATCATGGGGCGCCCCACCAGCACCGACTCGATCTGTGACGGATAAACATTCACACCACGAATGATCAGCATGTCATCGCTGCGCCCGGTAATGCGCAAGATGCGAAGGTGGGTGCGACCGCATTCACAGGGCGCAGTGGTGACGCGGGTGATATCACGGGTACGATAGCGCAACATCGGCAACGCCTGCTTGCTCAAGGTTGTGATCACGAGTTCACCGGCATCGCCTTCCACAACCGCCTGTTGGGTTTCAGGATCAAGCACTTCGAACATGAAGTGATCTTCCCATCCGTGCAGCCCCGCCTGAGCGACACACTCGCAGGCCACGCCGGGGCCCATGATTTCGGACAAACCGTAGATATCAATGGCCTTGACGGCCAAGCGTTCTTCGATCTCGACGCGCATCGCGTCACTCCATGGCTCGGCACCAAAGACTCCGACCCGCAGCTTGCTCTTGCGCAAATCAACTCCTTGCTGCTCGGCCACTTCCGCCATGGCCAGCGCATAGGACGGCGTGGCGCATAAGACGTCTGCCCCAAGGTCCATAATCAAAGCGATCTGGCGCTCGGTCCCGCCACCTGACATCGGCACCACCGTTGCACCCAGCCTTTCTGCTCCATAGTGAGCGCCCAGGCCACCGGTAAACAGGCCGTACCCATACGCGTTGTGGACCACGTCGCCGGCGCGCGCGCCCGCGCCGTGCAACGAGCGCGCCATGAGATCAGCCCAGGTCGCGATGTCGGCGCGCGTATACGCCACAACAGTCGCGCGACCCGTGGTTCCCGAGGACGCGTGAAGACGAACCACATCGGTTAGCGGCCGAGCAAACATGCCGAACGGATAGTGATCCCGAAGATCGGTCTTGTACGTAAATGGCAGGTGCCGGACGTCGTCCATGGTCCGAACCTCACGTGGGTCGACTCCGAGTTGTTTCATCCGACTGCGATGCAGTTCAACGTTTTCGTAGGCATTGAGCAGCGTGTTCCTAAGACGCTCAAACTGAAGCGCCAACAAGCTATCGCGCGACATGGTTTCGGCGCTTTGATCGAAATAGTTGTCGGCGCCGGAGTCTCTCATCACACCGACGTCCGACGAGGTGGTAGCTCGCATCGTGTTCTCCTCATGTACCCTTGTTGTGTCAATGTCCGGCTGCGCTACCCGGCGTTGCTGACGCCGCGCACCGGGATCTTCGCCAGGGCAAATCCCTGGTTGTAACTGGCGCGCGTCACCAGCCGGTACTTGACAACCGCACCCGCACCCGCAGCCCAGACGCCGGCCAGCCCCATCAGCACGGGCTGCAGCGGAGCCGGCAACAGCCAAGCACCCAGCAGCAAGATGAGTGGCGCCAGGCTTCCATAACCCAACAGCAGTCCCGTCTGCTCCAGCACGATCCGAGCCGGAGCGGCAAGGCTGTCGTCCACGCTGGC